>DASXLC010000085.1:0-2170 GCA_036496445.1 Pseudolabrys sp.
ACAATAGAGGCGCCGAGAGGAGATCCCGATGTTCGATTTGACTGGCAGGACGGCGCTCATCACCGGAGCGACCGGCGGCATCGGCGGCGCGATCGCGCTGGCGCTGCATGCGCAAGGCGCGACCGTGGCGATATCGGGCACGCGGCGCGAGGTACTGGATGCGCTCGCCGCCAAACTGGGCGAACGGGTGCATGTGCTGCCCTGCAATCTTTCGAATTCGGTTGAGGTCGAGGCACTGGTGCCATCAGCCGAACAAGCGATGGGGCAGGTCGATATCCTCATCGCCAATGCCGGCATCACCCGTGACAATCTGTTTGTGCAGCTGACCGACGAAGCCTGGGACGAGGTCATCAATGTCAATCTGACGGCGACGTTTCGCCTTGCCCGCGCGGCGACCAGGCTGATGATGCGCAAGCGCTTCGGCCGCATCATCGCCATCACTTCGGTGGTCGGCGTGACCGGCAATCCGGGCCAGGGCAATTACACCGCCGCGAAGGCCGGACTGATCGGCATGATCAAGACGCTGGGCGCCGAATATGCCAAGCGCAACGTGACCGCCAATTGCATAGCGCCGGGTTTCATCAAGACGCCGATGACGGATGCGCTCAATGACAAGCAGCGCGAGACCATCCTGTCCAAGGTTCCGGCGGCGCGGCTGGGCACGCCCGAGGATATCGCCGCGGCGGCGGTGTTCCTGGCGTCCAATGAAGCGGCCTATATCACCGGGCAGACCATTCACATCAACGGCGGCATGGCCATGATCTAAAGCCCTGCTAACCCCCTCAAGATACGGCGAAACGCCGTTTTGCCCGAGGAAGCGGGGCTTATGGCCAAGACTTTCGAATTGTGATAACCGAACCCGGAAACGCATGGGTCAAGAACGCCATTGCAGGATTTGGAAACCCTGTATATTGGCGGGACGGAGCTTGCCGTCGTTCGCCGGTCGCTTCGGCCGGCGCCCCCTTAGAAGTTCCTGCGACCACCTGCCACGATGGTTCGGAGACTTCGATCATGGGACGCTGGCAACGAGGCCAAATCAGGTTTATGCGCGGTTGCGAAGGAAGTTAATCGACCACGATGTCTATCCCCGGGGTCGGGTCAAGGAAACAACACGAGGTTGAACGATGAGTGAGATTGGCGAGCGGGTTAAGAAGATCGTGGTCGAACACCTTGGTGTTGAGCCCGAAAAAGTGGTCGACAACGCGAGCTTCATTGACGACCTCGGCGCCGACAGTCTCGACACCGTCGAGCTCGTGATGGCATTTGAAGAAGAGTTCGGTTGCGAGATTCCCGACGATGCCGCGGAGACGATCCTGACCGTCGGCGACGCCACGAAATTTCTCGAGAAGAACGCAAAGAGCTGACGCCCTGGTGGAGCGGATTTGACGTTCGCTGGCCTGATGGCCGCGATCTCGCGAAGGGAACGTCAAATCCAAAGCTCCACTAGAGTTAATATTTTCTAGTGGTCCTTTGATTCCAACGTTCGCAAAAGTGCGCGCTGCAATGGGATGCGAATGTTGGAAACGGACCACTAGCGCGTCTGCTGAAACCGGACGGATCGCTTTTGGGCGGTCCCCCGGTTTTGCATTGCGGGCCGCAGGTCTCGGGCTGGAGTGCGGAACATGAGGCGAGTCGTCGTTACCGGCCTCGGCATGGTGTCGCCACTCGGCTGCGGTGTCGAGACGACCTGGAAGCGCATCCTCAACAGCCAGAGCGGCGCCAGGAAGATCGACACCTTCGACGTCTCCGATCTGCCGAGCAAGATCGCTTGCGTGGTGCCGCGCGGCGACGGCTCCAACGGCACTTTCAATCCCGATCAGTGGATGGAGCCGAAGGAGCAGCGCAAGGTCGACGACTTCATCATCTTCGCCATGGCGGCCGCGCGCCAGGCGCTCGATGACGCCAACTGGCATCCGGCGAGCGAAGAGGATCGCTGCGCCACCGGGACGATGATCGGCTCCGGCATCGGCGGTCTCAACGGCATTGCCGAAACCGCCGTGCTGTTGAAGGAGCGCGGCCCGCGCCGGGTATCGCCGTTCTTCATTCCGGGCCGCCTGATCAACCTCGCCTCCGGCTACGTCTCGATCGAGCACGGCCTGAAGGGGCCGAACCATTCTGTGGTCACGGCCTGCTCGACCGGCGCGCACGCGATCGGCGACGCCAGCCGCCT
>DASXLC010000086.1:0-3995 GCA_036496445.1 Pseudolabrys sp.
GATCAGTGAGAGCCCCGCCGGGCAGCCCGAGACCGTTCCCACCGGCAAATTCATCTGTGGCAAGCCGGCGAGACCTGCCATACACGTCAGCCGCATCACGCGAACCCGAAACGACTCCGCTTCTTCGCCTTTGATATCCACACGCGGGGCGATCGATGGCGAGGTCGGCAACGCCACTATCGTGCCGGCCGGCGCCAGTGCGCGGAGATGGGCGCGCGCCGCTGCGACAATCTTTCTTGCAGCGTCGGCCTGGTCGGAGGTCACGGTGGCGGCGAATTCCATGCGCTCCTTGATGCCCGGACCAAGCTTCGGTTTCGCGCGCGTGACAAAGCCACCGAAGGTTTCCCAGACTTCCTTGGCTTGAACAACGCGGAAGGCTTCGCGCCATTCATCAAAGCCGGTGGACGCGACCGTCACCTCGGCCGCTTGCGGGAGAACTGACTTCGCGGATTGGATAAAATCATGACCAAGGCTGGCGATCTCGGCGTCCGCTTGCGCAAAGGCGTCGCGGGCAATCAGGAGGCGCTCAACGGGTACCGCAATCGAGACACCGCGCAACAGCACCGCTCCAACGCGCCGAAAAATGCCCGGCGCATTGGCAAACCAGCCGCCGACATCAAATGATGGCGCCATCGCCATCGCGCCGGAAAGGTCGATGCGGCCGTGTGTCGGCCGTAGCCCATAGAGGCCGTTGAACGAGGCTGGAATGCGGACCGAACCGCCGGTATCGCTGCCAATCGCGAAATCGCACGCGTTAGCGCCGCAAGCTGCCGCGGAGCCGCTCGACGACCCGCCCGGAAGCCGGCCCGGCGCCCGCAAATTCGTCGGCGTTCCGTAATGCGCATTGGCGCCGGTGACGCTGTAAAAAAATTCGTCGCAGATGGTTTTACCGGTGATGGTGGCGCCAGCGGCGAGAATTTGCTCGACGACCGCGGCGTTATGTGTCGCCGGTTTTTGCTCGGCGAGCCATTCGGGACTGCCGCCACCGGTGCGGCTGCCGCCGATGTCGTACATGTCTTTGACCACGGCGGTGAGGCCCGCCAGGGGACCCATCGCCGCGCCGCGCAGGGGCGCTTTAAGATCGTGAGGGACGAAGAACGAATTCACTTTGTCGCTTCTTTATACCAATCGAGAATCTTCGCGCCGTCCCACGCAGCAACACCCGGTCGGCTCAAGATCTCTTCGAAAGCGCGACGGACATAGTGAACGCGGTGCGGCATGCCGGACAAATAGCAGTGCATGGCTACGGCCATGAACTTCGGGCGCTCGGCCGATTCCACGTAGAGACATTCGAACTGATCCATCACGCGCCGGTACATTTGGTCTGACGGGTGGTTCTGCAGCGCCATCATGACAATGTCATGCAGCTCAAAGTTATAGGGCAAAGCGACGATGGGTTTGTGGGTCGTCCTCAGCGTCACTGGCTCGTCGTCAAGCACCCAGTCACCGATATACTCGATGCCAGCCGCCGAGAGATGGTCGAGCGTGTCGAAGGTTTGTGTCAAACCCGGTCCGAACCAGCCGCGCGGTTGCTTGCCCCAGAATTTGGCGATGATGGCGACCGATTTATCGATTACCGCTTTCTGATCTTCGATCTTGTGCATCGGCACTTGATCGTAGCTGTGCGCGTTCAATTCCCAGCCGGCGTCGGCGCACGCCTGCGCGACAATCGGGTAGGTTTCGCACACGCGCGCGTTCAGTGTCACCGTCGGATTGATCCTGAGCGCGTCGAGCATGCCTTTGATGCGCCAAAAGCCGACCCGCATGCCGTATTCGTGCCAAGTCCAGTTGGGATGATCCGGAATCATCGGCTGACCCTGCGGCGGGGTAATGACCATCCGCGCCATCGGTCGCGTCATGTCCCATTCCTCGAGCGCCAGAACAGGCCATACGATCAAGCGCAAACCATTCGGCAGTTTTAACGGCTTGCGGTCGTGGATCGCCGAATACGCGATGCGCTCTCGTGGGTGCATGATTTCCCCAGGTAAATCGATTTATCGCGGCAACTGGATCGGACTTGACCGCAAGATGCGGCGCGGAAGCAAGACGGAAGCAAGACGATCGATTCACATCAACGCTGAAATACACCGCGGCGACGAGCTTTCCGCCTTACTAGTATGATTATCGCAACCACGACAACCATCGGCGTCATCGCTCTTATTAGTGGCACTCGTTCGCGTTAGTGCGCGTCGGTGCTTCACGATGACCGGAGCGGGGAGTCATGAATGGCTCGCACGAGGCTCCAGGCCGCGGACCGCTGAGGTCGCGACCGCTGAAGGCCGGAGGAGGTCGCCCCGCAATCGCCTGCGAGCATGCGGTCGATTGAGGCCGAGAGAATTGGCGCGCTTTATCGCGTCTGGGAGGCGCCGCCGACAGGCGGCGCCTTCAGTGCCGCGCCGAACCGGTTAGCAGGGTGGATACCCAGAATAACCGCACGCCGGACGGTTATAGCGGTTGTAGTAGCCGTAACCCGCTGCGCCCGCCGCCGCGGCAGCGCCGTAATAGGCACGACGATGTACACGCCGATTGACGCCGGCGACGCTCCCCGGAGTCAGCGGCCGGCCAACGCGCGCGTCGGCCGTATCAAGTGACAGTGTGGGCGCTTTTGCCGGCGACCAATGCAGCGACACGGGAGTTGCGCATAAGAGCAGCGCGGTAACGGTGAATCCGAATGCAGTCAGACCTTTCATGACTATTACTCCTTCACACCCTCAGTTCGGAAAGTACAACCGCTTGGCAATCCGCCCTTGACCTAAGTCAAAGATCGACAAGTTCCACCGGCCGCAATTTTGCGCCGTTTCACACCGCCATACGCAGGACAATTCCGATTTGCCGTGCCTGTCGTTCAGCGCTATCGTCGCTATTATTCGCCCAGCTCGATGATGCGCCGGAGCTATATGCCCGCGCTTTGTGGTGAAACGGTCTACCTCACGACACTGAAAGTCAGGAGGTGACGTCTTGAAGATCGGCGAATTTCTTGGTCATTCACAGCAGCGCGTTGTTACGTGTGTGCCTGACGATCCTTTATACGTCGTGGCGAAACTCATGTTCACGCACGGGATTGGTGCCATGCCGGTTTGTGAACTCGGCACGCGGATGCTTGGCATCATATCCGAGCGAGACCTGGTGCGGGCGTTCGCCAGAACCGACTGGAACGAAATGCAATATCTTCGCGCCCGCGATGTCATGACGACTCGCATTGTGAGTTGTGGACTCGACGACACGATGCGTCGCGCTCAGGATTTGATGAGAATAAATCACATTCGCCATCTGCCCGTCGTCAAGGACGGGCGGGTCCAAGCCATGTTGTCTATGCGCGATACCTTGGCGCTGCGTCTGCAGGAGTCCGAGGAAGAGATGAACGTGCTGCGCGACGTGCTGGCCGCCGCGCGCCATCAGAATCCTTAGCTGTACAATCACTTCAACGAAGGCAACCACTTTAACGAAGGCATGCGATGCTGCCTTTCAGGCGGCATGCTTGACAGTGCCGCTATCCGGCTAGACCGCGCTTGCTCAAATAGCGACCTGGTCCGCCCTCGACTGATATACTGGACCCGCTGATCGCCAATGCAGGAGGGCGCGCCGATGCGACCGTTCGAGGGAATCCGTGTAATCGACGTCACGCACGTCCTGGCCGGCCCTTTTGCCACATATCAGCTCGCCGTTCTGGGCGCCGATGTCATCAAGGTCGAGCATCCTGACGACCCCGATCAGAGTCGCGGCGTTGGCGGCGACAAAGAACTCAACCGCCGCAAGATGGGCACCTCGTTCCTCACGCTGGCCTCGAACAAGCGCTCGATCACGCTCGATTTGAAGCTGGAAAAGGACCGCGACGTCCTCAAGAAGCTGGTCGCCACAGCGGACATTTTTGTCGAGAACTACCGCCCCGGCGCCTTCGACGCGCTGGGCCTCGGCTATGATGCGCTGGCGGCGATCAATCCGCGGCTGATCTATGCGTCGTTTTCGGCATTCGGCCAGAACGGCCCACGCGGCAC
>DASXLC010000087.1:0-83752 GCA_036496445.1 Pseudolabrys sp.
AACAATTCCGAGGTGTCGGCCGAATCCATGCCGAGCTTTTTCAGCTTGCGGCCGCGGCGGAAGCCTTGCGCATCGTCAGCCTCGACGGCAAACAGAGAGGTCCCCTTGGCGCCGGCTTTCGGGTCAGTCTTGGCAACGACGATGATCAGATTGGCGTGCTGGCCATTGGTGATGAAGGTCTTGGAGCCGTTGAGCACATAACCATTGCCGGATTTTTTCGCCGAAGCGCGCACGCCTTGTAAATCGGAGCCCGTGCCGGGCTCGGTCATGGCGATTGCGCCGACCAGCTCGCCGGTGGCAAACTTCGGCAACCAACGCTTCTTCTGATCTTCGGTACCGTAGTGCAGGATGTAGGGCGCAACGATCCCCGAATGCAGGGGCGCGCCGAACGTGTCGAAACCCGCGAGCGCAAACTCGCGATTAATCACCGCCTCATGCGCGAAGGTCCCGCCGGCGCCACCGTATTCTTCCGGCATGGACGCACACAGCAGACCTGCTTTACCCGCCTTGGTCCAGACGTCGCGATCGTAGATATGCGCCTCGTGCCAGCGATCGAGATGAGGGACGAATTCATCGGCGATGAAGCGCCGGGCCTGTTCTTCAAGGAGGACAAGGTCTTCGCTCATCCAGGCCGGGCGCGGAAGATTGAGTGCGTCCATGGTCGAATCCATCCCGCGACAAGATAAGGCTCGGTCCGGGCGGATGCGAGCAGTAAATGACTGCCCAGGCCAATTGCGATGCCGCGCGTGGTGCTCCATCATGCTGCCGCCACAAAAGAAAGGCGCTGCCTGTGATTTGCTATCGGCTCGGAGCTATTGTTGCTTTTGCGTTTGCGCTCGCCTTTTCCGCGCAAGCCCAAACCACCTTGCGCGGGAATGACTTCCCGCCAGGTGAGGCCACGCCTGCAAACGGTTCGTTCTCGATCCGATTCCCGATCCCCTATCGGGCAATTGCGCATACGGGGGAAGCTCCGGAAGCGGCGCTGGCGGTGCAAGTACTGACAGGCATCACTCCCGAAGGATTGAGATTTTCTGCATCGGAGAGGCCAGTCCAGCAGCCGGCCCCGCCAATTGAGAGTTTCCTGGAAACAATGAAAAGACGGCCTGACGCAGTCGCGTCAGAGGTACGACACGAGCAAAAGGGCGATTTGGAGATTCTGTCGTTCTCGCTCAGTGAGCCCAAGCAGGAGCATTTTTTCCGGATAGTGCGCAATAAAACTACGGGCTATGTATTGGTCGTCCAATTTCCCATCGAGCTGCGCAGCAAAGCGACTGGAATGAAGGACGACTTCTTCGGCTCGTTCAAGATTATCCCGCATTGACCGATCGACTGCGCCCGAACCACCAGGCGAGCCCGTGATGAACCTGCTCTACCGAATGAAGGGTAGTCGCGGGCGCGGCTGAGTGCTAACGAGCGGACGAATATAGCCCGGGTTTATCAGCACTATGAATTCGCCAACCGGCGCCAAAGCGCCGTCACTGATTGATTCGCCGACTGCGTGGCTGCGCCTGGGTGTGGCCGTGCTGCTCTCCACCATTGGTGGCGTGGGTATGTGGTCATTCATGGTGGCGCTGCCCGCCATCCAGGCTGATTTCGGCGTCAGTCGCGCCGACGCCTCGCTTCCCTTCACCATGGTCATGCTTGGCTTTGCTGGCGGCGGCGTGCTGATGGGGCGTCTTGCAGACCGGTTCGGCATCGCCCTGCCGCTCGGCATCGGAACACTGGCGCTGACAGCCGGGTATCTCGCGGTCGGATGGTCGCCGAACTTGTGGCTGGTCGCACTCGCGCACGGACTTATCGGAATCGGCTGTTCGGCCAGTTTTGGGCCCCTGATGTCCGACATTTCACACTGGTTCGTGCAACGCCGCGGCATTGCTGTTGCGCTTGCGGCTGTCGGCAACTACACCGCAGGCACAATCTGGCCACCGGTTGTGCAGCATTTTATTTCAACGTCAGGCTGGCGCGCGACGCATATCGGCATTGGACTGTTCTGCCTCGTCACCATATTGCCACTGGTGTTCGCGATGCGTGCCCGGATCGAGGATCGTCATAGTGAAACTGCCGGCGCAGCTGCGCGCCGACAGGCTGAGGCGCCGTTCTCGCCACTGACACTTCAAATACTTCTATGCATTGCCGGCATCGGCTGCTGCGTGGCGATGTCGATGCCGCAGGTGCATATCGTCGCTTATTGCGGCGATCTGGGTTATGGTGTCGCTCGCGGCGCCGAGATGCTGTCGCTGATGCTCGGCTTCGGCATTATCAGCCGCATCGCCTCCGGCTTTGTGGCCGACCGGATCGGCGGCGTGCGGACGCTGTTGATCGGCTCAGTGCTGCAAGGTGTCGCCCTATTCCTTTATCTCTGGTTCGATGGGCTTATTTCGCTTTACGTGATCTCGGCGTTGTTCGGTTTATTTCAGGGCGGCATCGTGCCGAGTTACGCCATCATCGTGCGCGAATATTTCTCGCCCCGCGAAGCGGGCACCCGCCTCGGCCTGATCCTCATGGCGACACTGCTCGGTATGGCGCTGGGTGGCTGGATGTCGGGGCTGATTTTTGATTACACCGGATCCTACCGGATCGCATTCCTCAACGGCATTGCATGGAATCTGGTGAATGTCTCCATCATGACCTGGCTATTGCAGCGGTCACGCCGCCGCCCCGCGCTGGCCTGAAGATATCTTGAATCACCGGGAGCATGAACGGAAGCATGGCCCCGCCAGGGCCGTTGCTCAACAATGCGCCAAAGAACAACGGTCTAGAACGCGTCGGCCGGCAATTCCATGGTCGAAGCGGCACCCGCCTGAATGCGCGCGAGGCGTGTGGCGGTCTCCGGCAACATACGCTCCATGAAGAAACGGGCCGTTACAAGTTTGGCGGTCATGCGCTGCGCCGAGGCATTTCCCTTCTTTGCAAGGACGGCTTCCGCGATCCTGCACCACATGTAGCCAAGCGCGACCAGCCCAAAGAGGTGCATGTAGTCGTAGGAGCCGGCGCCGGCATTATCGGGTTTGGCCATGGCATTCTGCATGAACCACATCGACGCCTCCTGCAGGTGCGCCAGCGATTGTCCGAGCGGCTTGAGATAGACGTTCATCTCGTCGCTGTTGGCGCGCTCCTTGAGATACGTCTGCACTTCGTTGAAGAAAGCCATGATGGCGCGGCCGCCGTCTTTGCCAAGTTTGCGCCCGACCAGATCGAGCGCCTGAATGCCATTGGCGCCTTCATAAATCTGAGCAATGCGTGCATCCCGCACGAATTGTTCCATGCCGTGTTCGGCGATGTAGCCATGTCCGCCGAAAATTTGTTGCGCCATCACCGCGTTGGCGAAACCGCCGTCAGTCAGCACGCCTTTGATAACCGGCGTCAGCAATCCCATGTGGTCGTCCGCGCTCTGGCGTTCCTTTTCGTCATCGGAACGGTGAGCGACATCACTTTTGAGCGCCGTCCACATGACTAGCGCGCGCCCTGCTTCGTTGAAGGCGCGAATGCTCATCAAAGCGCGCCGCACGTCCGGATGCACAATGATCGGATCGGCGGCTTTGTCTGGAAATTTGACGCCGGATATGGAACGGCCTTGCAGTCGTTCCTTCGCATAGGCAACTGCATTCTGATAGGCCACTTCAGAAAGGGCGAGACCCTGCACGCCAACGCCAAGCCGAGCCTCGTTCATCATCGTGAACATGGCATTGAGGCCCCGGTGTTCTTCGCCGATCAGCCAACCAATGGCACCATCGTAGTTCATGACGCAGGTCGAGTTGCCGTGTATGCCCATCTTTTCCTCGATCGAGCCGCAGCTGACCGCATTGCGGCTCCCGAGCGAGCCATCGTCCTTCACCAGAATTTTCGGCACCACGAACAATGAGATGCCCTTCGTACCGGCGGGCGCACCCTCGATCCGCGCAAGCACGAGATGGATGATGTTTTCGGAAAGATCGTGTTCGCCGGCAGAGATGAAAATCTTGGTGCCCGATATCTTGTAGCTTCCGTCGGGCTGCTTCACCGCTTTCGATCGCAACAGTCCGAGATCGGTGCCGCAGTGCGGCTCGGTGAGATTCATCGTGCCGGTCCAGACGCCTTCAACCATCTTCGGCAGATACTTTGTCTTTAGCTCGGCGGAGGCGTGCACCAACAAAGCGGCGATGGCGCCTTGGGTAAGGCCCGGATACATGGCGAAGGCCATGTTGGCGGAACAAAAGAATTCGTTGACGATTTCGGTCAGTGTCGCCGGAAGTCCCTGGCCGCCGAATTCGCTCGGCACCGAAATACCAGTCCAGCCGCCCTCAACGATCTGGTTATAGGCGTCCTTGAATCCCTTCGGGGTGGCCACGCTCCCGTCAGGAGCGCGCTTGCAGCCTTCCTTGTCGCCGACACGGTTGAGCGGGGCCAGCACTTCCTCGCTGAACTTGGCCGCTTCGCGCAGAACCGCTTCCACGACATCAGGCGAGGCGTCGGAAAACCCCGGCAGATTGCCATAGTGATCGAGATGGAAGACGTCGTTGAGCAAGAACAATGCGTCATCTACTGGGGCCTTATAGATTGGCATGAACCATCTCCCCGGCAGCGCGCCGCAAGGTGTTAACAGGATATGAAGCTACCGGTTTCACCCACACGGCACCGGCAAAAGCCCCGCTGGTACGCACTATGACGTACCCGGTTTACACCTCCGTTAAATGCAGTGGAAACAGGAGGATTGGTGCCGGTCAGCCCTTCCGGGAACCGGCCGCTCTGATCCGCGGGGGAGCATCGGAACTGGTGAACATTTCGGTATAAATTTGCCGCAATTCAGCCAGCGCCGTTTCGATGTCGCGCCGCTGGCGCTCCAGCATGTTGATTTGCTCCACGCATTTCCGGCGACTGATCGGCAGGGCGTTGGTGCAACCATGTGCACGTGCGGCGAGCATTTCGCGGATTTCGGTCAAGGTGAACCCGAGCCGTTTGCCCTGCAGAATGAGGGCCAGGCGGTCACGGTCAGTGTGGCTAAAGACACGAGCTCCGCCGTCGCGGTGGGGGGCAAGCAAACCCTTGCTCTGGTAAAATCGCAGTGCCCGCAAAGTCACGCCCGATTCGCGCGCAAGCTCGCCGATGGTAATATTGCCGGGGGCGAGTGACTCCGGACCCCCTTTGCGGCCCTCGCCGGCCCGATCGATACCGCCGTAGGTATGAGTGCGGTATTCGTTTTTCATGTCACCCCTACATATTACCTGCCCGACTCGCGTGAACCTTAGGCTTGCAAATTCCGGGAGCGGTGGCACTCAGGTGTTCTGCCCAGAAAATATTACTGTCGTAAGACGGCCTTGGCCGTGACCCATCGGGGGGCGGGAACCGGGGCCCCCAAAACCGCAAAACCGCAAAACGTTAACGGGTTGTTTACCGCGACCAGCAAAAAGTTGGGTGTGGACGAAGAACCGAGCCCCGTATCCACCCGCCGTTAACGCGCGCCGGTTCCACGAGAGTCGATCCGACTCGTCTCCACCTCGGACGTGGGTGTGAGCATGAAATTTGGCTTTCCGTGGAACGTCAAAGGAATTCGACAGCACGCGCAACAGACCGCGCAGGAAGCGGCGCGCCGTGCGGGGATGCCGCTGAGTGACTGGCTCAACGCGATCATCCTGCAGCAGGCCGCGACGCAAGGCATCAGGGTGCCTTCGTTTCCGCGCAGCAGTGACGAAGGAACCGCCGATCATCTTACCGGCGTGCACCAAAGGCTCGACGATCTTACCCGCCGCATCGACCAAGTGACACGCAGCGGGTCCGCGCCTTACGCGCCGAAGCGGGACCGCGAAGAACCCGACCAGTCCGCCGAACTGTTCGCGCGCCTGGAGCAGCGGTTCGACCAATTCGCCGCAAAAATCGCACGTCCATCAACGCCGCATGCACCAGACAGTATCTATCCGCCCGGCCTCGTCAGTGCGATCGCCGAAATTGCCGCGCACCATCGCCCGTTCAACGGCGGGGCAGCACCAGCGCCAGCACAAGACCTTTCGGGTTTAGAGGGTCAACTGCGGCGAATTACCGATCAGATCGAAACATTGCGACGGCCCGGCGTAGAAGAAGCAATCGCGGCGCTGCACGTAGAGCTCCGCGAGATCAGCCACACGCTCGCCGAGGCGATGCCTCGTCGCGCCATCGAGACGATCGAGATACAGATTCAGAGACTCACCCAGCGCCTGGCGGACGGGCGTCAGGCCGGCGTGGACGGTAACGCTTTGGCTGGCATCGAGTACGGGCTCGCTGAAGTGCGCGACGCGTTGCATGCGCTGACGCCCGCGGAAAATCTGGTCGGTTACACCGATGCAATCGACGCGCTCGGCCACAAGATCGATCTCATTATTGCCCAGAGAGATCCGGCGACGATGCAGCGACTCGAGAACTCCATTGGCGCACTGCGCGAAATGGCAGCGCATGTTGCTTCCAACGAAGCGATGAGCGGGCTCTATGCACAGGTGCAGGCGCTTGCCGACAAAATCGACCATCTTGCGATCGGCGGCGGCGGCGATGCGCTCAACAGGCTTGAGCTGCGCATCGATGCACTCAGCCGAGCCCTGGCCGACCGTGCCCAGAACGGCGACATGCCGCCCCGCCTTGAAGTGATGATGCAGTCCCTGTCCGAGAAGATCGACCAGTTTCAACCGTCGCGTGGCGATCAGATCGCAGTTAGCCAACTCGAGGACCGGATCGTCAGACTGTTCGAACGCCTCGATGCGACCGACTCTCGCCTCAGCCATCTGGATGCAGTCGAACGCGGACTCACTGATCTGCTGGTTCACATTGAAGACATTCGCGCCAACAAGGAGACTGCAGCCCTTCGGGCAGAAAGCACGCCAGATATTGATCTGTTAAAGCAGGATATCGCCCGCACTCATGGTGCGCTTGAAGCCGTAAATGGTACGCTTGATCGTGTTGCCGACCGTCTGACCGTGATCGAAGGCGACATTCGCGGCAATCGGCCGGGCCCGGTGATTCGCGAGCCCGATGTCCTTGAGCTCACGCAATTTCCCGACAAACCCGCCACGCAAGAGATCACTGTTACTCCCGAGATAGCCCCTCCCCCGCAGCCGAATTCGCCATTGGCAATATCGGTCCCGGTGAAAGGACCCGCATTGCCCTTGTCCGTGGACTTTCCCAATTTGGGGTTGAGGCCAGCGACCTCCGCGCCGTCCGGTCCCGATTTGCCCGTCGATGTGCCGCTCGAGCCTGGCTCGGGCCGTCCGGGACTTGCCCAATCTCCAGGCATGCGCATCGCTGCCTCGGAAGCGGCGCTCGGCGTCCGGCCAAATATGGCCACGGCGGGCGGAAAATCGAACTTCATCGCTGCCGCCCGACGCGCCGCTCAAGCCGCAGGCCAGGATCCGAATGGCCGGCAGCGTTCCGAACCCCTCAAGGGAAAGGGCGGCGAGCGGGGATCGCTGCGGACTAAAGTAGAGACACGTATCAAAACGCTGTTCCTGGCGGCGTGCATCGTCGCAATCATCATCGGGTCGATCCAATTCGCAAGCAACCTTTTCGATTTTGGAATTTTCGATACGCGCGAAGCCAAGCTTGCGACTGCCGCCGAAATGGACGCGGCAAACAGCGAGGTGGCCGCCGACACCGCCGAACTCGAGACGTCCGCTGCTCTCGCCGAGAGTCAGCCGACCTCGCCGACGATACCGGCCGAGACCGATATCACCCCATCGCTACTGGCACCTCCGCCGTTGCCAAGTTTGGCTCCAGCTACACCGCCTCCGTCATTGAATTTGAATTCGGCGGAGCAGCTTTCGTCGGCACCAAATCTGCCGATGTTGAGTCCGTCCCTCCTCGGCACCTCACCTACGCCGAAAGGCGATGTCACCGGCTCGATTGCACGCGCGCCCGCCGATTCCCGGTCGAACCGACAGCCGGTGCAGACGACACAACCGCCGGCCGCCGATGGATTGCCGGCGGCCATTGGAGGAGCACGGCTGCGCAACGCGGCGTCGGCAGGCGATCCGGCGGCCGCCTACGAAATCGCGATGCGTTTCGTAGAGGGCCGCGGCGTACCCGCGAATCTGGAGGAAGCCGCGCGATGGTTCGAGCGCGCCGCGAGCAAAGGGCTGACGCCTGCCCAATTCCGGTACGCCAGCATGCTCGAAAAGGGCCTGGGGGTGAAAAAGGACCTGGTCGCCGCCCACAAACTTTACGTGGCCGCCGCCGGCAAAGGCCACGCCAAGGCCATGCATAATCTGGCCGTCCTCTATGCCGAGGGAGCCGAGGGCAAGCCGGACTATGTCAACGCAGCACAATGGTTCCGCATGGCAGCAGAACGCGGCGTTGCCGATAGCCAATTCAACCTCGGTGTGTTGACCGTGCGCGGTCTCGGCACGGAGAAAAACATCGCCGAATCCTACAAGTGGTTCGCGCTGGCAGCCGCCCAAGGTGACCGCGATGCAGGCCGCAAGCGCGACGAGGTTGCCGGTTATCTGAATGGCGAAACCCTTGCGGCTGCCCAGGAAGCTATCAAAAGCTTCGCAGCCAAGCCTCAGCCGGCGGAGGCGACCATGGTTCCACAGCCGTCCGGCGGCTGGGATCGCGCGACGTCCCCGCCCCCGGAAAAGCCGCGAGCGGCCGGCCCACTTTCGATCAGTGCCTTCAACTCCGGAAAGCTGTGAACCGCCGCGACCTATCGCCAAAGGGCGTGCTTCCCGTCGCACTCATCGGCTAAACTCCAAAAGCTCTGACCTGTTGGCTTCGAGTCTATCGCGCCTCGAAGCGGTATCGCTGACGTTTCCGTGTATCTCGGTGTTAATTGTCAGTATGAGGTGGCCGGACGCGCCGGCCTCCGAACTGCATCGCAACCGTCGGACGAACCCGCTTGCAGATCTACCTTCCCATCGCCGACTTGCCCGTAAACGTCTTCCTTGTGCTGGGGATGGGACTCGCGGTCGGCTACATCTCAGGCATGTTCGGCATCGGCGGCGGCTTCCTGATGACGCCGCTGCTGATCTTCATCGGAATCTCGCCGGCAGTCGCCGTGGCAACCGTATCCAGTCATATCGCGGCGTCTTCGTTTACCGGCGCAATCAGCTACTGGCGCAAGCGCGCACTTGATATCGCGCTGGCAATGATGCTGCTCAGTGCCGGCATCGTCGGTACGGCCACAGGTGTCTGGCTTTTCACCGAACTGCGTGCGCTGGACCAACTCGATCTGATGATCGGGCTCTCTTACGTGACGTTGCTGACTGTAGTTGGCGCCATGATGATTTACGAAAGCGTGCGCGCAATCATCCGCACGCGGCATGGCATGCCGGCAACGCTGCGGCGACCTGGCAGCCATACATGGCTTCACGGCTTGCCGTTCAAGCTGCGGTTCAAACGCTCGAAAATCTACGTGTCGGCAATCCCGGTCTGGGCGATCGGATTCGTGATCGGATTTGTTGGAGCAATCATGGGCATAGGTGGCGGCTTCTTGCTGGTGCCGATGCTGATTTATTTTCTGCGGGTACCGACAGCCACTGTCATTGGAACGTCGATGGTACTTACGCTGGTCACCATGGCATCGGCGACGGTGATGCACGCGGCCACCAATCATCTGGTGGATGCCGTCCTCGCATTGATCCTGATGGTCGGCGGCGTTATCGGCGCACAGTTCGGCGCACGCACCGGTCAGAAAATGCGAGGCGAGCGTCTGCGGCTTCTGCTCGGGCTCCTTGTTTTCGCGGTCGGCTGCCGCTTTGCCTACGCACTGGTGGTGCGGCCCGATGATCTCTATTCACTTCGTTACGTTGCGGGTGGATGATGCGGCGGTCCCTGATCAGCTTCGCATTTGTCGTTATGGCATTTGGTGCAGAGCCAGCGGTCGCCGAACGCCTGGTTGTTTCTCTCTCGAATCATCGCGTCGCCGTGACGTCGAACTTCGTCGGCGAAGACCTGGTGCTGTTCGGCACCATCGAGCCTGAGCCCGCAGGAAGCCCGCTGCGCCCGCCTTACGATCTGGTGGTCACCGTGAGCGGCCCGCGTCAAACACTCCGGACCCGGCGCAAGCAGCGCATGCTCGGCATATGGGTCAATGCCGACTCGCGCGAATTCGTCGGTGCACCATCGTACCTCGCGGTTCTGAGCAACCGTCCGGTCAACAACATCGCCAATCAGGATACGTTGCGACGGCTGCAAATAGGGCTCGACAATTTCCTGCTGCCGCAGCGCATTGGCACCGATCTCGCTGATACAGTACGCGACGAGCCGTTCCGACGCGCCTTCGTGCGCCTGCAGACGCAACAGGGCCTTTATCGCGAGTCGGGAACAGCGGTGACTTTCCTCACGCCCACCGTTTTCCGGGCCGCAATCCCCATGCCCGCAGCAGTGCCGACCGGAACCTACAATATCGATGTCGGACTGTTCGCCGGAGGCGCCTTGGTCGCGCGCACCAATTCGGCGCTGGAAGTGATCAAGACCGGCTTCGAGCAATATGTCGCTGACGCGGCGCGCGACCATGGTCTGCTCTATGGGATGGCAACCGCGCTGATGGCGCTGGTTATCGGATGGTTCGCGAGCGTGATCTTCGCGCGGGATTAGTCCGGCAGGCAGCGCCTGGCGGCAAACGAATAGACCCGGCTGTCGCCAAGCAGATGCGCCGTGAATGCGAGTGTCCCGAAAAGATCGGCGAAAGCCGCGTCACGCACATTGAGCCCGCCGGTGAACGAACCGAAGGCCGGCATGACCATCCGTGTGTTGTCCGCAGCAAAACATCGGCGGCTCACCGCGCGGCCACGATGGGAAATTCGTGCGACCGGGTGCAAATGGCCGCTGACTTCGCCGGTCGCGCCGCTCGGCAAGTGACGGAACGTCAAAGCCCCGGCAATGAACACATCGGTGAAGCTGCCGCCAATGCCGTCTGCCGGTTCAGGATCATGATTGCCGGTAATCCATATCCATTCGCGGCCGCGTTGCATGATGCGTAAGCTCTCGCGGTCACTATCGCCGAGCCGAGCCGGACCACCGCCGTCGTGGAAGCTGTCGCCCAACGCCACGACGCAGTGTGGCGCATAGTCCGCAATCAAATGTGACAGGCGGGCTAACGTGGTCGCAGTGTCATAGGGTGGAAGCAATTGTCCGCGCGCGGCAAAGCTCGAGCCTTTCTCCAGATGGAGGTCGGCAACAACCAGGAGCCCCTGCTCGGCCCAGTACAGCGCACCGCGCGGATCGGCGAGAAGTGGAACTCCAGCGAGCACAATGAGATTGCCCTCGCTCTCTGCCAGATTTTGGGCCGCTTGCGTCAACTCATCGCTTCCTTGATCAATTCGTCAGCTGCCTCGGCCAACAGCGTATCTGAGGCCTCGCCATAGACGGTCTCGCGTCCGATCTCCAGCAAAACGGGAACCGACAGCGGCGAGACATGGTCAAGCGCTTTATGAACGATTCGGCCCCTGATACGCGAGAGCATTTCGCCGAGCCGCTTGATGTCGAGGAGGCCGCTGGCCGCATCGGCACGCGCAGCCCGCAGAAGAATATGGTCGGGCTGATGCTTGCGCAGCACGTCGTAGACGAGATCCGTGGAAATCGTGAGCTGTCGGCGCGATTTCTCCTGGCAGGGAAAGCGTTTTTCGATCAGTCCGGCGATGATCGCACAGCTTCTAAATGTGCGCTTCATCAGCGCCGACTCCGCGAGCCAGGCCTCCAGATCGTCGCCAAGCATATCCTCATCAAATAGCTGAGCGAGCGAAACTTCGCTGCGCGCGATCCGGAGTGCGACATCGCCCAAGCCCCACACCGCCAGTGCATACTCATTCGCGACGAAACCGAGTGGACGAAGACGCGCCCGCTCCAGCCGGCGCGTCAGCAACATGCCAAGTGTCTGGTGCGCGAGGCGGCCTTCGAACGGATAACAGACGAGGTAATATTTGGCGGCGCGCGGGAAGGTCTCGACCAGCAGATCCCCGGCCTTGGGCAACACCGAGCGCCATTGCTGGATCTCCAGCCACTCCCGCACCTGATCCGGCAGCGCACGCCAGGCATCTGGCTTGGCCAACAATGCGCGCACGCGCGCCGCGAGATACGTCGACAATGGAAATTTGCCGCCCTCGTAGGCCGGCACCTTGGGATCTGTGGCGTCCGAGCGCGAGACGTAGACTTCGTCCTCGACCAGGGCCTCATATTTGAGAATTTCGCCGGCAAACACGAATGTGTCGCCCAACCTCAGGGTCTCGATGAAATATTCTTCGACCTCACCGAGGAGCCGTCCACCGCGCGGAACGACCGCTCCGCTCCGGCGTGAGCGCACCAGCCGTACCTTGATCATGTCGGCCTCGACGATGGTGCCGACATTCATGCGATAGCGCTGCGCCACACGCGGATGTGTGATGCGCCAGCGGCCATCCTTGCCCAGCCGGATCTTCGCGAAACGCTCGTACGCCTTGAGTGCATAACCGCCTGTGGCAACAAAATCGACCGTTGCATCGAAATCGGAACGGGCAAGCCCGGAATACGGGGCGGCGGCGCGAATTTCGGCATAGAGCTGGTCGGCCAAGAACGGCTCGCCACAGGCCCGGCCCAAAATGTGCTGCGCCAGAACATCGAGCGCGCCGGTCCGCAGCGGCGGCGTGTCCTGCGCATTTTCTGCCACCGCGTCGATTGCGACGCGGCATTCTAGCACTTCGAAACGATTGGCCGGGACAAGCACCGCTTCAGAAGGCTCGTCGAGCCTGTGATTGGAACGACCGATCCGTTGCAGGAGCCGCGAGGAGCCTTTTGGCGCACCCACATTGATCACCAGATCGACGTCGCCCCAGTCTACGCCGAGATCGAGAGAGGACGTGCACACGACTGCCCGCAATTTGCCGGCGGCCATCGCATCTTCCACGCGCCGCCGTTGCGCGACATCGAGCGAACCGTGATGCAGGGCGATGGCGAGATTGTCATCGTTCGCGCGCCAGAGCTCCTGAAAAAGAAATTCCGCCTGACTGCGGGTGTTGACGAACACCAGCGTGGTCTTGTGCGTCTTGATATGCGCATAAATCTCTCCGAGCGCATGACGCGCCGAATGACCAGCCCATGGCAAATGCTCCTCGGTGTCGAGCATCGTCACGATTGGCTGTGCTCCGGCCTGCGCTACCACCAGATCGGCGCGGGCCTCACCGCTCAGCGGCTGCGGAACCAAGAATCGACAAAGCTCATCGGGTTCGGCGACAGTCGCGGACAGCCCGATGGTCGTGAACTGCGGTGCCAGCACAAACAGGCGGGCCAGGCCAAGCGACAGCAAGTCGCCGCGCTTGGATGTGACCAGCGAATGCAATTCATCGAGGATAACCCGCCTGAGCGTGCCGAACAGGTAAGGTGCATCGGCGCTCGCGAGCAGCAGTGCCAACTGCTCAGGCGTCGTGAGCAAAATATCGGGCGGATCGCGCCGCTGGCGCTGACGCTTCGACGTGGGCGTATCGCCTGTGCGCGTTTCCACCCGCACCGGCAGCCCCATCTCCTGCACCGGAATCTCCAGATTCCGCGCAATGTCGACGGCAAGAGCTTTCAGCGGCGAGATGTAAAGTGTGTGCAGGCCCTGCGAACGCGCTAGCGTGCGGCCGGTCGATTTCAGGTTGCGCGGACGAAGGCCGCGTTCGCTCAACTCAACCAATGTCGGCAGAAAGCCGGCCAGCGTCTTGCCGCCGCCGGTAGGGGCGATCAGCAAGACCGAGCGCCCGGCCTTGGCCTTTGCCAGCAGTTCGAGCTGATGCAGGCGCGGCTGCCAGCCGCGGCTGGCGAACCAGCGCGCGAAGACGTCTGGAAGCGCCGGTGAAGTGTCAAAAAGATCGCGCGCGGGTTCCATGAATTTGATGTTGTTTGCGGATCATGCGCCCGTGGCCACCACGATCAACCCCGGCACCGGCACACCCTTTTCGGTGCGAGTAGAGGCAAAATCGAGGCTGATCGGCCTGAGCCCGGCGGCGGCCAGCGTGGCTTGCACATGGGCTTTGCCATGGGCGTAACGCAGCGTCTCGCGCAAGATGACGCCGTCGCCCTCATGCGTCTCGACGCTGAAAGCGAGTTGGCCCGGTGATGCAAGCACCTGCGCAACCGGCGTGAGAACCGGCGCGAGATCTTCGAGATACATGAATACATCGGCAGCGACAATGAGATGGTAGCGGGCTTTGATCCTTGCCTCACCGGCAAGAAAAGTGCCCACCTCGCTTTCAATCAGCCGGTCGTAAAGTCCTTTGCTGCGGGCCTGCGCGAGCATAGCGGGCGATAGATCGACCCCCACCATCCAATCGCTGAACGGCCGGAATGGCACCGCAGCCAGACCGGTGCCGCACCCGAGATCCAGCGCCGACCCGAATTTCATCCGCGCGCCAGACGCTTCAACGGCACGGAACAAGAGCTCAGGTGCGCGATAGGTCAGGCCTTTCAACGCTTGCTCGAAACGCGGAGCGTACCCGTCGAACAGCGCACGCACATAGCCCTCAGGCATGGCAGCAGGCGGTTGAGCGCCGAGATGAATGAGATGGAGCGCAGCGCCATGCCGGTCCTGCGGGTCGGCGGCCCTCGCCTTTTCGAAGGCCGCGATGGCTCCCGCGCGGTCACCCAGTTTCTGACGCAGTTCGCCGAGCACGAACCAGGCCGAGGCATAGGTTGGCGCAAGCTCAAGCGCCTGCAGCAGCAGATCGGCAGCACCCGCCAGGTCGCCCTTGGCTTCACGGTCGCGCGCCCATTCGAAACGGCGGTCGGCAATCACATCGCCGGAGGAAAGGAGGATCGGGCTGTTCATTGATCGGTTCTTTGTCGTTTTGCGCCGAATGCCTATCTAAGCACGATGCGTCCCGAAGATGTCCTGGTTCCAACGCCGTCGGGCGTGTGCTGCAAGCCCGGCGGCTTTCATATCGATCCGACCCGGCCAGTTGAAAAGGCCCTGATCACGCATGGGCATTCCGACCATGCGCGCGCCGGCCATGGCGCTGTGCTGGCGACGAAGGAAACGCTGGACATCATGCGTCTGCGGTATGGCGATAATTTCGCGGGCCGGACACAGGCGGTTGCCTACGGTGAGACGCTGAAACTCGATGGAGCAAAGGTCAGCTTTCATCCGGCTGGGCACGTCCTCGGCTCGGCACAGATCCGCGTTGAATGCGGCGGCCTGCGCATCGTCGCCTCCGGAGACTACAAGGACGTCGCCGATCCGACATGCACCCCATTTGAACTGGCGCCGTGTGACGTATTCATCACCGAAGCGACATTCGGATTGCCGGTCTTTCGCCATCATGACGCCGGCGGCGAAATTGCGAAACTCCTGCACTCAGTCGCATTATTCCCCGAGCGCGCACATCTCGTCGGAGCCTATACGCTCGGCAAGGCGCAACGTGTGATGGCGATGTTGCGGGCGGCCGGACACGACAAGCCGATCTACATCCATGGCGCGGTGGAGTCCATCACGCGCTACTACCAGGGCCGCGGCATTGATCTCGGCCACATCGAGCTCGTGCGCGGGGCGAACAAGGCAGAGCTTGCCGGCCATATCATCATCTGTCCGCCGAGCGCGATGAGCGATCTGTGGTCGCGCCGTTTTCCCGATCCAGTCGCGGCGTTTGCGTCTGGGTGGATGCGTGTCCGCGCTCGCGCACGCCAGCGTGGCGTCACGCTGCCGCTCGTAATTTCCGATCACGCCGACTGGGATGGGCTCACGGCAACCATAGCGGCCACGGGCGCCTCCGAAGTCTGGGTGACGCATGGGCAGGAAGACGCGCTCGTGCATTGGTGCCAGACGAAAGGTCTTAAGGCGCGACCGCTCGATATCGTCGGCTATGGTGATGAAGAAGAAACCGACGTGACCGCGAGCGAGGCGGAAGCATGAATCGCTTCGCCGAGCTGCTCGATCGTCTCGCATACGAACCGGGGCGCAACGCTAAGCTGCGTCTGATCGTCGAATATCTGCGGGGCACGCCCGATCCGGAACGCGGCTGGGCGCTCGCCGCTTTGACCGGTGCGCTGACATTCAAGCACGCCAAAGGCGGGATGATCCGCGCTTTGATCATGGAACGAACTGACCCGGCGCTGTTCGCACTCTCCTACGATTATGTCGGCGACCTGTCCGAAACCGTCGCGCTGATGTGGCCGGCCGACCCGGACCGAAAGCCGAATTCGGCTCCCACCTTGTCGGACGTTGTCAAAACGCTTTCGACGCTCGGGAAGGCGCAGTTGCCGGCACAAATCGCGCGCTGGCTCGATGGATTGGACGAAACCGGCCGCTGGGCACTGCTGAAGCTGGTGACGGGCGGCTTGCGTATCGGCGTCTCGGCCCGTCTCGCCAAGACCGCTGCTGCCTCGCTTGGCAGCAAGCAGCCCGACGAGGTTGAAATTCTATGGCCCGGACTGACGCCGCCTTATCTCGACCTTTTCGCCTGGCTTGAGGGCCACGCTGAGAAGCCATCCTCGCGCGATCCGGCACCGTTTCGTCCGCCGATGCTCGCGCACGCGGCAGAAGAGAGCGATCTCGCCGGCCTCGAGGCCGCGGATTTCATGGCGGAATGGAAATGGGATGGCATCCGCGTTCAGGCGGTGGCCGGCCGCGACGAGCACGGCGAACTGGTCGCCCGACTCTATTCGCGCACGGGTGAGGAAATTACCAGGAGTTTTCCCGATCTTGTCGAAGCATTGCGATTGCCCTGCGCGATCGACGGCGAACTGCTGATCATGCGCGAAGGCCGCATTCAGTCCTTCAACGTGTTGCAACAGCGCTTGAACCGCAAGGCGGTCACCCCAAAGCTGCTGGCGGAATTCCCAGCACATCTGCGCGCCTACGATCTTCTGGCACACGGGGACGAGGATTTGCGCGGGCATCCCTTCATCGAGCGTCGTGCACGATTGGAGAAATTCATTACAAAATTGAACGATCCGCGGGTCGACCTTTCTCCGTTGATACGATTCAACTCCTGGGATGAATTGACCGCGGCGCGCGCCGATCCGGCCTCGGCCGGGGCCGACGCCGTTGCCGACGCCGTTGAAGGCGTGATGCTCAAGCGGCGCGACGCGCCGTACACCCCCGGCCGGCCAAAGGGACCGTGGTGGAAGTGGAAACGCGACCCCATGATCATCGATGCCGTGCTGATGTACGCACAGCGCGGGCATGGCAAGCGCTCGTCGTATTATTCAGACTATACTTTCGGCGTCTGGACCAAGGGCAAAAGCGGCGAGGAGCTGGTGCCCGTCGGCAAGGCCTACTTTGGTTTCACGGACGAGGAGCTGATCCAGATCGATCGTTTCGTGCGCCGGAATACCGTCGACCGGTTCGGACCGGTGCGCGAAGTCGCGCACGAGCCCAAGCTGGGGCTGGTGCTGGAAGTTGCGTTTGAGGGACTGCAACGCTCGACGCGTCATAAGTCCGGCATCGCCATGCGTTTTCCGCGCATCAACCGGTTACGCTGGGATAAGCCGCCGGGGGAAGCTGACCGGCTGGAGACACTCGAGCACATGTTGCGGCGGCGAGAGCATGCTACAATGGCCGCCAGTGGAGGCAATCATGGCTGACAATCAGGTCGCGCGATGGACGGGCGGTTCACCACTTGCGGTGCTGGGGCGCCTGATTCTGTTATCGATCCTGGTCGGTGTGATTCTCTCGGCGCTCGGCCTGGACCCATTTGACATTTTACACAGCGTTGAGCGGTTAATCCGCTCGATCTGGAATATGGGCTTCGACGCAATCCGCTGGATGTGGCGCTACTTCCTGCTCGGAGCGGTTATCGTCATTCCGATCTGGATTCTCATGCGCCTGTTCAATGCACCGCGTGGAAAATGAACGGAAGCGCTAGCCCGGCCAGCTTTCGGCCGTGATCGCAGCCGCATCGTTGCCGACCATCGACGCGAGTGAGTTGCGATGACCGCGCCTGAGTGCCGCTGTGAGATCAGCCTTGATCTCCCCAACCACTCCGATCCCGCGATAAACAAGCGCACTATAAAGCTGTAACAGCGTGGCGCCTGCCTTGATTTTTGCAATCGCGGTCGAACCGGAATCGATGCCGCCGGCACCGATCAACGGAAACGCGTTTTCGGCGCGCACGAAGGTTTCCGCCAGCATGCGGGTCGAAAGCTTGAACAACGGCTTGCCGGATAGTCCGCCCTGCTCGCGCCCCTTGTCGCGCTCGCGCAACGAACCGGGACGCGAAATGGTCGTGTTCCCGATAATCATCCCGTCGACGCGGCGTTTCCGTGCAACCCCGACGACGTCGTCAAGGTCGGGCAGCGTAAGATCAGGCGCGATCTTGAGAAGAATCGAGGTCGGGCCCGCCCGCGAACGCACCCTTTCACGCGCATCGATGACACGGGCGAGCAGGTCGTCGAGTGCCTTTGCCTGTTGCAAGTCGCGCAGACCGGGAGTGTTCGGCGAAGACACATTGACGGTGAAATAGCTGGCGACAGTGGAGAAAGGCTCGATCAGGCGGGCGTAGTCGTCGATTCGATCCGTCGAATCGCGGTTGGCGCCGATATTGACGCCCACTATTCCGCCGGCGTTGCGGCGCGCCGCAAGCCGCATGTGAGCAGCGGCAGCGCCTTCGTTGTTAAAGCCAAGCCGGTTGATTACGCCGTGATCCGTCTCAAGCCTGAACAGCCGCGGTCTCGGATTACCGCCTTGCGCTCGCGGGGTGATGGTGCCGACCTCGACGAAGCCAAAGCCAAGTCGCAGCAACGCATCAGGCACTTGTGCATTTTTGTCGAAGCCGGCGGCAAGACCGACCGGATTCGGGAATTTGAGCCCGAAGGCACTGACCGCCAGTTCGTCGCCGTCAGCGGGCGCCCTGGCCACGGGCATGTAGCGCAGCGCCTTGATCGCAAGCGCGTGCGCGTCCTCAGGATCGAGGACCCGCAGGAAGGGACGGGACAGGCGGTCAAAAAGACCGATCACCAGATTAGTCTCCGGAGTCGCGCGACAGCCGACCCTATCGGCCGGGCCAAGGTTTATTCAAGGCGGCCGGTACATGAAACTGTTGCGGGAGGGGGGCGACTCAAGGCTATAATTCCTATCCCTCGGACCACAGCCGGTGCCCGCGTCCATGCCTATGCTTACCCATAACCAGATCTGGACTGCCATTGACCGGCTCGCCGCGCGCGCCAAACTGACGCCGTCGGGGCTGGCCAAGAAAGCGGGCCTCGATCCGACCACCTTCAACAAATCCAAGCGCGTCACGCCGGAGGGGCGGCCACGCTGGCCGTCGACGGAATCGGTCGCCAAGGCATTGCAGGCGACAACCACCAAGTTCGACACCTTCGTCACACTGATCACCGACGGCGGCAAGGCGACCATGAATAACGTGCCGCTGATCGGCTTTGCACAGGCCGGCGCCGGCGGCTTTTTCGATGATGGCGGTTTCCCGGTCGGCAAAGGCTGGGAGGAGATTGCCTTTCCCGCTGTAAGCGACGAGCACGCCTACGCGCTGGAAATCTCCGGCGATTCGATGAAGCCGGCTTATCGCAACGGCGACGTCATCATCGTTTCTCCAGGCGCTACGGTGCGAAAAGGCGACCGCGTCGTGGTCAAGACGAGGGACGGCGAAGTCATGGTGAAAGAGCTCAAGCGCAAGACCGCGAAATCATTCGAACTCAAGTCACTCAACGCCGAGCACCGCGACCGCATCGTGCCGACGTCCGATATCGATTGGGTCGCACGGATTGTTTGGGCGAGCCAGTAGGTTTCGTCGTCACCGAGCTTGTCCCGACCATGACAGATTACGCCGAGCGCATCAGCGCGCCGTCGATCATGTCCATCGTGTTCTTTAAACCGTAGACCGCCGCGAAAGAGCCGAAGCGCGGACCTTTCTCCTGGCCCAGCAACACCTGGTAGAGCAAATTGAACCAGTCGAGCGAAACGCCCGGCTTGCCATCCTTCGCCGTCTTCTTTTGATCAAGGAACGGCTCGCGGCGGCCGATTTCGTAGACCACGTTCTGGATCTCCTCCGCGCTCGCATTGGGCTGCAACTGCGAGAGTGCATCGCGCAGATCGATCAGGGCCGCGCGCTCGGTGTCGGTCGGCTCGCGGAATTTCTTTTCCGGCAAGACAAAATCGCGGAAATAATGGATCGCATATTCAACCAACTCATTGAGCTTGGGATGCGTCTTCGGTGTCACACCGGGTCGGTAGCGGCCGATGAAGCCCCAGAGCGTGTCGGCATTTTCGGCATTCGACGACGACACCAGCGTGAGCAACATGGCAAATGAGATCGGCATGTCGATCTTCGGCGGCTTGCCGGAATGGATATGCCAGACGGGATTCGACAACTGCTGCCGCTGGTCCTGCCGCTCAAAGCCGTCGAGAAACTGATAATACTCGTCGGCGTGGCGCGGAATGACGTCAAAGTAGAGCCGCTTGGCCGCCTTAGGCTCGCGATACATGAACACTGAGAGGCTTTCGGGGCTGGCGTAGCGCAGCCATTCCTCGATCGTCAGGCCGTTGCCCTTCGACTTGGAGATTTTCTGGCCCTTCTCGTCCAGGAACAGCTCGTAGTTAAACCCTTCCGGCGCAGTGCCGCCGAGAGCACGACAGATTTCGCCCGAGAGCTTCACCGAATCGATCAGGTCCTTGCCGGCCATTTCGTAATCGACGCCGAGCGCGACCCAGCGCATGGCCCAATCCGGCTTCCACTGCAGCTTGCAGCGGCCGCCAGTGACCGGAGTGACCACCTGTTCCTTGGTATCAGGGTCTTCATAGGTGATGGTGCCGGCTTTGGCATTGTGCGCCGTGATCGGCACTTGCAGGACGATGCCGCTCTTTGGCGATATTGGCAGGAACGGCGAATAGGTCGCGGCGCGCTCTTCGCGCAGTGACGGCAGCATGATTGCCATCACCTCGTCGAAGCGCGCCAATACCTTGAGCAAGGCCTGATCGAACCGGCCGGACTTGTAGCACTGGGTCGACGACATGAATTCGTATTCGAAACCGAAGTGGTCCAGGAACGCCCGCAGCCGCGCATTGTTATGCTCGCCGAAGCTCGGATGAGTGCCAAACGGATCGGGCACCTGGGTCAACGGCTTGCCGAGATGCTTCTCCAGCATATCCTTGTTCGGGACATTGTCCGGCACCTTGCGCAGGCCATCCATGTCATCGGAAAAGGCGATCAGGCGCGTCTTTATTTTGTCACCGGTCAGCACGCGAAAGGCGTGCCGCACCATCGTCGTACGGGCAACTTCGCCGAAGGTGCCAATGTGCGGCAGGCCCGATGGACCATAACCGGTCTCGAAGATCACTTCGTCCTTGGGATGTTTCTTGAGCCGCGTGACAATCTTGCGCGCCTCTTCGAATGGCCAGGCATTCGATTGCTCGGCGATTTGGCGCAAAGAGGCAGCGGTATCAGTGACAGACATCGTGGTCTCCGGGGCGCGGACAGTAGAAATGCCGCACGCCTGCGTCAAATGGGCGGTTCAAAACGGGCTGACGGGAAAATAACGTAACCACAGATCGGTGAAGCGGCCCTTTTCCCAGAGCCGGAACAGCGCCCAATTGAACGCCTGCCGCAGCAGATCGTTGCCGCGTCTCACCACGATGCCGACGCCCTC
Source organism: Pseudolabrys sp. (assembly GCA_036496445.1). Classification (GTDB taxonomy): domain Bacteria; phylum Pseudomonadota; class Alphaproteobacteria; order Rhizobiales; family Xanthobacteraceae; genus Pseudolabrys. The sequence continues at coordinate 21,484 of DASXLC010000087.1, forward strand.
GCCGAAAAACCGGCTCTCCAGATAGGGTCCGCCCTTGAACACACAACAATTCGCAGAGTCGGTTCCGTTGAGCCAAAAGGCGAGCGAGACGCCGTCACCGAAAAGGAGATCGACCTCGCCTCGCTTCAGTGCGAAACGCGCAGCGTCGGCATCCGGATAAGGATGCAATTCAGCCTCGGTGAATAGCGTCTTGAGATACGCCTCGTGCGCAGTGCCGGCAACGACTCCGATCTTCTTTCCCTCGAGGGCTTCCGGACGGACATCCTCAATCGTGCTGTCGCGGCGCGCTACGAAGCGCGCCGGTGTCCGATAGTACGGATCGCTGAAATCAACACGTGACCGCATTTCCGGCGTGGCCGCGATCGACGCGATGATGGCATCGCCGTTGTTGGTGTTGAGTGCATTGATCAAGGTGTCGAAGCGACGCATTTGCACCGTGCAGGCGACCTTGAGTTCCTCGCAAATCAGCCGAGCCAGATCGACATTGAGGCCGGTCGGCGCGCCATCAGGTCCGGCATAGTTGAATGGCGGATAATCCGTTTCCGTAAGGAACCGGATGATGCTGATGCGCGAGAGGTCCGGCCTCTCCGGACGCCGGCGCGGATCCCAGAAACCGGGGATTGCAATCGGGTCGGATGTCGCAGCCGCAGCGCCAGGTGGCGTCGGCGATTGTTTTGTTGTCTGCGAATGCGCGCCCGTTGCCGTGAACGCTGTCAGCACCGCAACCAACGCACACGCACTGCCAAGACGCCAGCACATGCCTGAATGCACCCTCATCCGCGGGCCTTTCACCGAGAATCGCGGCGACCATACCATCGCCGTGGCGGCGGGCTAGTCATAATCGCAGACTTTGCGAGCCGGGATTTTCTGCGGTCAACCACCTGTCAGGTGCTTCTCAATCTCATTCACTGGCATTTTGACAAAGTCCTTGTCCACTTCGGCGCGCACCGCACCCTTCAGCGACTGGGAATAGGCCGGACGGATCATTCCAAGAGCGCGCGGCGGAGCGACGACAATCATCGACTTGGCTTTGCCGGAAGAAACAGCACTATCGAGACGCCGGGCTAAATGTACGAGAAAGACTCTCTCCGCCTGATCATGCCAGTCCGTTTGTTCGACAGCGCTGCGTGTGTTGCCGACGGAGTTGATGGAACGCCCCGGCACGTCTGTGCCGAGAGCGTGTGTCGGCAAATCCTTTTGTTCAAAAACTTCCACGGTTTTCAGATTGGGAGAATTGATATCGCCTACGTTTTCCAAAATCAGGGCCTTGGCGCCATCGCAGACCACCACCCACTCGCCGTGTCTTATCAAAAGCGCGGCCATTTATGGTCTCCTCAAATTGACGCAACCCTGAAAACGGCGCGCTTTGCGACCTCTCCTCTGTCCATCCGCCAAGGCCCGATTTCGTTGCTGATTTCGGGCTTTTCAGTTCGTGCCGTCGAGCAGGCGGCGCGCAATAACCTGGGCCTGGATCTCGGCGGCTCCTTCAAAAATATTCAGGATGCGGGCGTCGCACAGGATTCGGGAAACCGGGAATTCCAGCGCAAAGCCATTGCCGCCATGCACCTGCACGGCGTTGTCTGCGGCAGCCCAGGCGACACGCGCCGCCAGCAACTTGGCCATCCCGGCCTCCAGGTCGCAGCGCCGTCCGGAATCTTTTTCGCGCGCGGCATAATATGTGAGTTGCCGCGCGATCATTATTTCCGCCGCCATCATCACGATCTTGTCGGAAACGCGCGGGAACCCGATGATTGGACCGCCGAACTGCGTGCGATTTTGCGCATAGTCGAGCGCCTGCTCCATCGCGGCCTGTGCGACCCCAATGGCGCGTGCGGCAGTCTGGATGCGGGCGGATTCGAAAGTCTGCATAAGCTGCTTGAAACCGAGGCCCTCGACGCCACCGAGCAAATTCTCCGCCTTTACCGCAAAACCGTCGAACGCGATCTCGTATTCCTTCATGCCGCGATAGCCAAGCACCTCGATTTCGGTGCCGCTCATTCCTTCAGCGGGAAATGGATTCCTGTCGTCACCACGCGGTTTTTCGGCAAGCAGCATCGACAGCCCGCGATGGCCGGTTTCTTTCGGATTGGTCCGCACAAGAAGTGTCATCAGGTCGGCACGAACGGGATGAGTGATCCAGGTCTTGCTGCCATAAACTCTATAGACGTCGCCCTCGCGCACAGCGCGCGTCTTGATTGAGGCAAGATCGGAACCGGTATTCGGCTCAGTAAAGACGGCGGTGGGCAAAACTTCGCCGGACGCAATCTTGGGCAGCCACTTTTCCTTCTGCGCGCCTGTGCCGCTGCCGAGGATCAATTCGGCGGCAATCTCCGAGCGCGTACCAAGCGAGCCAACGCCGATGTATCCGCGTGAAAGCTCTTCGGAAACGACACACATCGATTCCTTGCCGAGTCCCATACCTCCAAAGTCCTCGGGAATGGTGAGGCCGAACACACCGAGCTCGGACATCTGAGCGATGACCTCGAGCGGCACGTAACTGTTGGTGAGGTGCCACGTTTGCGCGTTGCCGATGACCTCGCTGTCGGCAAATCTACGCATTTCCTCCCGGATCGAATCCAGCGTCTCACCGAGACCGCACGTGCCTACCGTGGCACTATGGCCTGAACGGATCAGCTCGATGAGGTGAGCGCGATGTTCGGCGCTGTTACCGGCGGTGACGAGCCTCTCGACAATGGCGTTGATGCGTACGGCGGTTTGCGCCGGCGATAATCCGAGGTCGGACGGGCGCGCCACCTCGCCCTGGCTCATTGGAATGCCGCCCGCGACCTGCGCGAGATACTCACCAAGGCCGATACGAACGAGGAGTTCCTCAGTCTCCCCGAGTGTACCGTCGTCGGCCATGCGCGCGGCATAGGCGGCGAGTTGACGCACGGCCGCGACGTAGGTGGCCAACCAGGCCAGCCCATGGGTGGCGCGCTGCTCGCGATCGAACAGGCGGCCCACCACATGGCCTTCCACGACCACCCGCTCGCGCACTTTTGCCGTCGCGTCGGCGAGCAAGGCATCGAGAGCGGCGCTCGCCTCAAGGGCAAGGTCGACCACGTCGTTCTTCGCAGCAGGGCGGGAGGCGGCAATTGGCATCACATTCCCAAAATTTTCTGCACTTGCGTTGTCTGTATGCTGACGACACTACGCGTGCAGTGCACAAAAGCAAAGCACCAAGCAAATCGGGCCTTTACGACACGTCCGGCAATGCAAATTGCTAAAAATTAACGATTTGCAGCTTACATCATTACCTCCGCGCGGTGGCAGCCACTGGCGCTCGACCGAACCAGCATGCGATCCATCGACCTAGCGCTACCGTTCAACCGGCTAGCCCGGATGCTCGCCTCCTTCTCGGTGCGCACACGCATCGTTGTCCTGGCCCTTATCCCGGTCGCAGGCTTCTTCGCCAATGGCGTGACGTACGTCTCAGGCGAAGGCGACGTCGGCCGCGCCTTCGCCACCGTCACGCAATCCCACGCGCTTGCCGACTCCAGCCGGGATTTCAAGAGCGCGGTCGCGTCGATGCGAATTATCGTGAAGGATTTTAGCGTCAACCCTGACAACAACCTCGTGATGAGTTTCGAGCGGACCCATGCCAATTCGGTCAAGGACCTTGATGCCATCGTGGCTTCGATAGACCAAGGCCGCGCCAAGAATATCGTCAGCATGCGCAATGATGTGATGGCGCTACGCGAGAACTTCAACGAACTCGTGAACGCGCAAAGGGTCCTGGGTTTTGACGATTCGTCCGGCCTGCGCGGAAATTTGCACGTATCCGGAAATACCGTCGAGCGCATCATCAACGAGAACATGTCGTGGCTGGCCGAAGCCGACGCCACAAAACTGATGATCGCGCTCCTCTCGATGCGGCATTTTGAAGCCGACTACCGGGTCAACCAGAGCGAAGTTTCGCGGCAGCAGTTCCTGGCCAGCTACAAGAAGTTTACCGACACCTTCAGCCGGATCGATGGTACTCCGCAGGTGAAGACCTTGCTCGAACGGCAAGTGAAAAACTATGTCGACACCTTTGAAAAATGGATCGAGGGACACGACCGTGTGCGCCCATTGCGCGCAATTATTGACATCGACAGTCAGAGCATGTTGCCGCGCGCGGACGAAGTCATCCAATACGCGCGCAATACGGGAAGCGACGCCACGCAACGGCTTGCGGCATCGCAAGCGAGCACGCGTACCGGCATTATCGCGGTCGGCGTCGCCATGGTCGCACTTGGCCTTGGATTCAGCTGGCTGATCGGCCGCAGCATCACGCGGCCACTCAATGGTCTAGCGTCGGTCATGAAGCGTCTTGCCGACGGTGACACCACCGCCCGCATACCAGCCACACATGCCCGCGACGAGATCGGAGCAATGGCGCGCACCGTGATCGTGTTCCGCGACACGATGATTGAGCGCGAGCGCCTGGCGCAGACGCAAACCGAAGCGAGCCGTGCACGTGAACAACGCAGCGACATGATTGCGTCGACCATTTCGCAATTCAAGCATTCGGTCGAAAGCGCGCTGAACAAACTGCGTGCGGCGTCGCGGAAGCTGGAGATGAGTTCGGCAGATCTCAATAAAGCCGCCGACACGGTGTCTTCGGAAGCCGACACTGCGAAAAGCCGTGTGACCGCCGCATCGGAAAATGTGACCGTTGCCGCCAGTTCGGTCGAGGAATTGGCGGCCTCGATCGGGGAGATTGCCTCGCAGGCGACAAAATCGACCGATGTGGCCGGGCGGGCGGTTTCCGAGGCTCAACGCACTGTCACAACCATGACGGAACTCGGGAATGCAGCCACTCGCATCGGTGAAGTTGTAGGACTTATCCAGGCGATCGCCGGACAAACCAACCTTCTGGCGCTGAACGCCACAATTGAAGCCGCACGTGCCGGCGAATCCGGGAAAGGATTCGCGGTCGTAGCGGCGGAAGTGAAGTCGCTTGCAAGCCAGACCGCCAAGGCGACAGAGGAAATCGCCGAGCAGATCGGTTCAATCCAATCCGCGGCAGTCGACGCCTCGCAGGCGATCGGGCAGGTCGACGCCATCATCCGCGAAATGTCGTCGATTGCGACAGTGGTCGCCGTGACCGTCGATCAGCAGAATTCAGCGGTCGCATCGATCGCGGAAGGCGTCAGCCGTGCCTCAGGCGAGGCTCGTGTCGGCGCGGAGGCAATGAGCCGTGTGGCAGGTGTTACCACCGACGCCCGCTCCACCGCCTCGGACGTCAAGGACCTTGCCGATTCGGTCGCGATCGAGGCCGAAGGTCTGGAAGCGCAGGTCCGTCAATTCCTCGCCAACGTGCAGGCGGCATAATCTAGCCACCGAGCGGTGGCGAAGTGCGCCAGACCGGGCTTGCAAAGCGTGCAGCAATAGACGATTTGAATAGCTGCCGCCTGCAGGGAGTACCCATTGCGCGCTCTTAAGCGGTCAGTGCGACTGGCAGCCGACGCGTTTCGGCATTTCATCGAGGACGACGGTTGGGCGATCGCGAGCCACATTGCATTGTCCACGCTGATGGCCCTGTTTCCGTTCCTGATCGTGGTCACCGCACTCGCTGGATTCTTTTTTGGTTCCGCGGAGTTGGCGGATGAGGCCGCGCGGCTTTTGCTCGAGGCATGGCCGACGCAGGTTGCTGCGCCGATCGCTCTCGATATCGCGGGCGTTTTGACTTCAACGCGCGGCGACGTGCTGACCCTCGGCGTTCTGTTCGCGCTTTATTTCGCCTCGAGCGGGGTCGAGAGCCTGCGCATTGGATTAAATCGCGCTTACAACATGAAGGAACCGCGCTCATGGTGGGTGCTTCGACTTGAGTCGATCGTCTACGTGCTGGTGGGCGCCGTTGCGATTTTAGCATTCTCGTTCCTTGTGGTGCTCGCGCCGCTGATTCTTTCAAAGCTTGCGCACTACCTGCCGGCGCTGGACCAATTTGGAGACCTGATCACCTTCGCACGCTATACGGTCACAGCCGCGGTGCTTATCGTCGCATTGATGATCGTGCACCTTTGGCTGCCCGCCGGCCGGCGCTCTTTCGCCGAAATTGCTCCAGGAATTGTTGCGACGCTTTTGCTTTGGCTGATCAGCGGTGCCATTTTCGGCCGTTATCTCGCCAACTATGCCTTTGCCTATGTTTCGATGTATGCCGGCCTGGCATCGGCCATGGTCGCGCTGGTGTTTCTGTATGTTTGCGCGTCGATATTTATCTATGGCGGCGAATTGAATTCCGTCGTCACCAGAACGCGCACAATAGAAAACTAACCGCGGGTCGCCTCCTGCGCATCCTCGAAAGTCTTCAGTCCGCTGCGCGGCGCATTCACCATCACCGCCATATTGCCGGGTGGATGCTGGTTCTTCCACATCTTCATATGCGCCAACGGGATATTGTCCCAGGTGAACACGTCGCTCATGCATGGATCGATGCGCTGCTCAAGCACGAAACGGTTTGCCTGCGAGGCTTGCTTGAGATGCGCGAAGTGTGAGCCCTGAATGCGCTTCTGGCGCATCCAGACGTAGCGCGCATCGAATGTAAGATTGTAACCGGTCGTTCCGGCGCAGAACACGACCATGCCGCCGCGCTTCACGACGAGACAGGACACCGGAAACGTCTGTTCGCCAGGATGTTCGAACACAATGTCGACATCCCGCTTACCTGTGATATCCCAGATCGCCTTGCCGAAGCGGCGCGCTTCCTTCGTCCAGTCACTGAACTCGGCAGAATTCACCGCCGGCATCTGGCCCCAACATTTGAAGTCCTTGCGGTTTATCACGCCCTTGGCGCCAAGATTGAGAACGTATTCGGCCTTCGAATCGTCCGATACGACCGCAATGGCATTTGCACCGGAAGCCGCAACGAGTTGGACGCCGAACACACCGAGGCCGCCGGAGGAGCCCCAGACCAGGACGTTATCGCCGGGCTTGAGCGTGTGCGGCGCATGGCCGAACAGCATGCGGTAGGCCGTCGCAAGTGTGAGCGTATAGCAGGCCGACTCTTCCCAGGAGAGATGGTTGGGCTTGGGCATGAGCTGCCGCGACTGCACGCGGCAGAATTGTGCAAAGGAGCCGTCCGGTGTCTCGTAACCCCAGATGCGCTGCGAGGGAGACAGCAACGGATCACCGCCGTTGCAATCTTCATCGTCGCCATCGTCCTGATTGCAGTGGACGATCACCTCGTCACCGACTTTCCAGCGTTTGACCTTGGCGCCGACTGCCCAGACCACACCCGATGCATCCGAACCCGCGATGTGGAACGGGTGCTTGTGACCGTCCAGCGGTGAGATCGGAACGCCAAGGCCGGCCCAGACGCCATTGTAGTTGACGCCACCGGCCATAACGTAGACGAGCACCTCGTCATCGCCGATTGGCCAGGTTGGCACAACTTCAAGCTGGAACGATTTGTCAGGAGGCCCGTGCCGTTCCTTGCGAATGACCCAGGCGTGCATCTTGTCCGGAACGTGGCCAAGCGGCGGGATCTCGCCGATCGCATAGAGGTCCTTGAGGGGAGCAACGCCCCTCGCCTTTGCCACAACCGGCATCGATATTCTCCTGCCCTGGTCGCAGTGTGACGCAAATTATGTTGCACCGCAATATTTCCGTTGAAGAGAACAAAAATCATCGACATGGCAATGCGTTAGCTTTTCCACCGGCGCACGCAGATGCAACGCTTAAGGGATTTGCAATGCGAGCCGGCCTAGCGTGGCGAAAACCACGTCGGGACGGGGATGTCCGAGCAGATCATTCGACGAGTTGGACGAGTGGCGGACGCACAATCCGCCGTGCCATGGCTTGTGGCTGCAGGCGTTTACGTCTTGCTGATCACACTGGCACCGCGACTGCTTTCCGATCCGGATACTTATTCGCACATCGCACTCGGCCGCTGGATCCTCGAACAGCACACGGTCCCGACGACTGATCCCTTCTCGGCCACTCTTCGAGGAACGCATTGGGTGGCGTTCGAGTGGCTGTCCCAAACTGCATTTGCGATTGCGCATGCGATTGGAGGCTGGACCGGCGTGGTTGCGCTGGCGGCGGCTTCGGTGGCGGCAGCCTTTGGTCTGCTGACCCGGTTTCTGCTGCGCGAGTGGCAACCAAATGCAGTTTTGGTTGCACTGTTCGCCGCTCTCCTGCTGGTGGCGCCACACATCCTGGCGCGGCCTCACGTCCTCGCGCTTCCGGTGATGGTCGCCTGGATCGCGGCGCTGATCCGTGCGGTCGATACACGCACATCACCGCCCTGGCTTTTGCTGCCTTTGATGACGCTATGGGCGAACCTGCACGGCAGCTTCACGTTCGGTCTCGCAATGATCGCGCCTATCGCGTGCGACGCGTTTTGGCGTGCGGCACATTCGGAGCGTTTGAACGTCCTTCGGCAATGGACCCTCTTCGCCTTGCTTGCCGTGGTTGCCGCTTGCCTCAATCCCTACGGCCCCGAAATAATCCTGGTTACATTCCGGACGGTAGCGTTGGGCGCAGCCCTGACGACCGTCACCGAATGGCGCCCTCAGGATTTCACCCATCTCGGCGCGTTCGAAGTCATAATGCTTGGTGCCTTTGGCTTAGCGCTCTATCGTGGAGTGACTCTGCCGGTGCTGCGAATTGTGATGGTGCTCGGTGTTCTGCACCTGAGTCTCTCGCAAGTTCGTCACGCCGATCTGCTTGGAATGCTCGCGCCGATATTCCTGGCCCGACCTTTGGCCGAACAATTCACGGCGCTCGCCGGCGACCGGACAGGATTGACGTTGCGGCCATCAGCGTGGCTGCCGGCGACTGCCGTGCTATTGCTGATCGGGGTCACCGGCTTGGCGTCATTGAGACATGATGTGTCCCCGCCTGCCAGGATCACGCCGGCGAACGCAATCCATTCGACCGAGATCGCCAAAGCCGGTCCGATCCTGAACGATTACGATTTTGGCGGCTATCTCGATTTTGTCGGTGTTGCGCCATTCATCGATGGCCGTGGGGAGCTCTACGGCGAGGCATACATGCTCCGTCATAATCGCGCGCTGAGCCTGGAAAACCTTCCGGACTTCCTGCGGTTGCTTGACGAGTACCACATCGGCGCGACTTTGCTCACGCCGTCAACTCCCGCTGTCGCTCTGCTTGATCGCCTGCCCGACTGGAAGCGCATCTATTCGGACGACGTCGCTGTTGTGCACGCACGGCGCTGAACTCCATAACGACTAACCGCCGCGGATAGCCGTCGACGCCATGCCGGGTTTGGTGTTCAATTGAGCTGTCAGCGACCACCCCGGGGGTGAGTCGCGATTTGGGGAGAACGCTATGTCATTGGAAGCATTGATCGTCCTCATCATCGTCGGCGCGATTGCCGGTTGGCTTGCTGGCATTATCGTCAAAGGGATCGGCTTTGGCCTGGTTGGCAACATCATCGTTGGCATCGTTGGTGCCTTCATTGGCTCCTGGTTGCTGGGCTACCTCGGTGTCTATATTGGCGGGGGCCTTCTCGGGTCCATCATCAACGCCACGATCGGCGCTGTGATCCTGTTGTTTGTGATCAGCTTGGTGAAACGGGCGTAAATCCGCCTTTCGCAGCGTTAACTGCATCGAGCGACTGGCCGGGATAGCACCGCCCGGCCAATCGGCTTTTGTTGCGTTGCAGCAACCGCTGGGCCACACTGGCGCTGTCAGGCGACCCAATGCGAGACAAAACTCAACGCGATAAGCCGTGGATTTTCCGCACATACGCCGGCCATTCGACGGCTGCGGATTCCAACGCGCTTTACCGCAAGAATCTGGCCAAGGGGCAAACAGGCCTCTCGGTCGCCTTCGATCTCCCAACCCAGACCGGCTACGATTCCGATCATGCGCTTGCCAAGGGCGAGGTCGGCAAAGTTGGCGTGCCGATCTGCCATCTCGGCGACATGCGTGCACTGTTCAACGGCATTCCGCTCGACACGATGAACACCTCGATGACCATCAACGCCACCGCGGCGTGGCTGATGGCGCTCTACATCGCAGTCGCCGACGAGCAGGGCGCTCCGCGAGCATCTTTGCAAGGCACCATTCAGAACGACATCATCAAGGAATACCTCTCGCGCGGCACCTATGTATTCCCTCCGGCGCCGTCGATGCGCCTGATCAAGGACGTGATCCTGTTCACGACCAGAGAGATTCCGAAATGGAATCCGATCAATGTCTGCTCCTATCACCTGCAGGAAGCGGGCGCGACGCCGGTGCAGGAGCTCGCTTTTGCGCTCGCCACTGCGATTGCCGTGCTCGACACGGTGAAAGCTTCCGGTGAAGTGGCTCCGGACAAATTCGGCGACGTGGTCGGACGCATCTCATTCTTCGTCAATGCCGGCCTGCGCTTCATTACCGAACTGTGCAAGATGCGCGCTTTCACCGAGCTCTGGAACGAAATCACCAACGAGCGCTACGGGATCATCGACGCGAAACAGCGCCTGTTCCGTTATGGCGTCCAGGTGAATTCACTCGGGCTGACCGAGCCACAGCCTGAAAACAATGTCGCGCGCATTCTCATTGAAATGTTGGCCGTCACATTGTCAAAGAACGCGCGTGCACGCGCCGTGCAATTACCGGCCTGGAACGAAGCACTTGGCTTGCCACGACCGTGGGACCAGCAATGGTCCCTGCGCATGCAGCAGATTCTCGCTTACGAGACCGACCTGCTCGATTACGGCGACATTTTCGACGGCTCCGACGAGATTGCGCACAAAGTCGATGACCTGAAGCGTCAGGCCAAGGAGGAACTCAAGCGCATCGAGGAGATGGGCGGCGCTGTTGCCGCTGTCGATACGGGCTATCTGAAGCAGCAGCTCGTCGAGTCGAACACGGCGCGGCTCGAAGCGATCGAGCGCGGCGAGCAAATTGTGGTCGGCGTCAACAAGTACCTCGAAAGCGAGCCCTCGCCCCTGGCAGGTGCCGCGAATGCCATTCTCACTGTGCCAGAGGCCGCGGAGCATGGCCAAATCGAGCAATTGAAGGCTTGGCGCGCTGCACGCGACAACAATGCGGTCGCCGCCGCGCTGAAAGAACTCAAACGCTCGGCCACCGCCGGCATCAATATCATGCCCGCCTCGATCGCCTGCGCCAAAGCTGGCGTTACCACCGGCGAATGGGGCTGGACGCTGCGCGAGACTTTCGGTGAATACCGGGCACCCACTGGCGTCGGGCGCGCCATGCGCAATGACGTCACCGGCCTCGACGATATTCGGGCCGACGTTGATCGCATTTCACGCAAGCTGGGACGTCGTCTGACTTTTCTGGTCGGAAAGCCTGGTCTCGATGGCCATTCGAATGGCGCCGAGCAGATCGCCGTGCGCGCGCGCGATGCCGGTATGCAAGTCGTCTACGAGGGCATTCGACTGACTCCGGAGGAAATTGTCGACGCAGCTCGCAAGGAGAGGGCACACGTCGTGGGCCTGTCGGTGCTATCGGGAAGTCATTTGCCGCTCGTCGAAGACGTAGTTGACCGCATGAAACAAGCCGGCCTCGATGTGCCGGTGGTGGTCGGCGGCATCATTCCACCGGAGGACGCGGCGGAGCTGGAAAAGGCCGGGGTTGCCGCGGTCTATACGCCCAAGGATTTTGAGTTGAATCGCATCATGTCGGACGTGGTGCGGATCGTCGAACGCACCAAAGACGCAAACAAAATCTGACGATCAAGGGGCCAGGCCTGCCAGCACCTGCGCGAGCTTGGCTGGGCTGATTGGTTTTACGAAATAGAAATTCATTCCGGCCTCACGTGCGGCCTGCTGGTCGCGGCTCTCGTTATGCCCGGAAATCACTATGATGGGCGTCTGTCCGGCACGACCAGGCAGCGCGCGGATACGCTGCGCGGCCTCGATCCCGTTTAGCCCGGCAAGCGTGACGTCCATTAATACGGCGTCATAGCTGCCATTCGTCACCGATGCGACCGCGGCCTCGCCGGTTTCGACAAAATCAACGCGATGGCCGAGTTCCCGCAGGATCGTATTCATCACGACACGTCCATACGGATTATCCTCCGCGCAGAGAATCGACAGCGGCCGCGCGGCAACGGGGCGCGCGTCCACGGGCGCCATTGCGGGATGCGCATCAACGCGGTCGACCGTCACGGTCAGGCGGAATGTCGACCCACCCCCCTTTTTGCTGCGAACAACGACATCACCACCCATTGCGTTCGCGACGCGCTTCACAAAAGAAAGGCCGAGACCGGCCCCGCCATAGCGCCTGGAAATTTCAGCGCTGCCTTGCGCGAATGGGCGAAATAGCTGCTTCAATTCGGCCGCGCTCATCCCGATGCCGTTATCGGCAAATGTAAAGATCAGCCGCACACGATTGCGTTCTGCCGACTCGGCATCCGCGGTGAATATGACGGCCCCTTCATGGGTGAATTTCACCGCGTTATCGGCAAGATTCTCCAGGGCAGCACGCAGACGCAAGACGTCGCCCGATACCATGGCCGGCAGATCGCGCGCGATCCTCGTTTCGGCCTTGGCAGCCTTGTTATCGGCGCGCGCGGCAAGCGTCGCACCGACGGTTTCTGCGAGCGAGCGCGGCGAGAATGCTTCGTTGCGCAGAACGAGATCTTTGACGCCGGCTTTGGCGCCGTCGACGATCAATGTCGCAAGGGCCGCCAGATGATCAGCACCGCTTTTAATCGCATTTGCCCATTCGCGCTCGCGCGTGCCCAGATCGGAGGAGGCCAGTAGTTCGGCAAGCGCTACGATTCCCGTGAGCGGGGTGCGAATATCGTGCGCGATACCGGCAAGAGCGGCCTCGATCGCGTTTCCTCGGGGAGACGCACGCCTTGTATCCCGCGATTTCGCGTGCGGCCGTTTGCCAGGCCTCTTCTTCTGCCGGCGTTTTGCCATTCCCTTGACCCCGGAGGAAACAATGCCACGGAAGCGGCGCTCAATCGAGCCCGGCCAATCGGCGGATCTGGCCCGGGGAGGCGCCACCTGCGCGGAGTTCACGCAAACCGGTGGACTGCGTCGATTTTGAGAGCTTATTGCCATCGGCATCGAGGATGAGGCGGTGGTGATGATAGTGAGGCGGCGGCATGCCAAGAAGCGCCTGAAGCAACCGATGAACGCCGGTCGCGTGAAACAGGTCGCGTCCACGGACCACTTCGCCAATTCCCTGCGCGGCATCATCGATCACCACCGCGAGGTGATAGCTGGTTGGCGTTTCCTTGCGCGCCAGGATCACGTCGCCCCAGGCGGCGGGATCCGCAGCAACGATCCCCGTTTCGCCGGCGGGACCGGCACCGGTTTCGACCCAGCTTAGCCGACCTGCGCGCGCGAGCGCGGCACGCATGTCGAGCCGCAACGCGTAAGGTTCACCATCACCCATCCGCCGCTTACGCTCGGAATCCGGCATGACGTTTGCCTGACCGGGGTATAGCGGCGCCCCGTCGGGATCGCGCGGCCAAGGTCCCTGCGTTTCACGTGCGGCAACCAGGCGTGCGATCTCGGCGCGGGTTTCGAAGCTCGGAAATATCAGACCCATCGCCTCGAGTTTGGCAAGGGCAGCGCTGTAGTCCTCATAGTGCTCGGATTGCCGACGCACAGGCACTTCCCATTGGAGTCCGAGCCATGCCAGATCTTCATAGATCGCGGCCTCATATGTCGGCCGGCAGCGCGTCGTATCGATATCCTCGATCCGCAACAGCAGGCGCCCGCCCTTTGCGCGTGCCATCTCGGCATTACGCAGTGCCGACAGCGCATGGCCGAGATGCAAATAACCATTCGGCGATGGTGCGAAGCGGAAAACGGGTGGCGGCATAGTCCCTCGGGCGTATCGTCCGCGAAAGCGGATGATCCAGTACTCGGCAGCGCTTGCGAGTCCAATAAATATCACGGATTACTGGATGCTCGGCTTCCGCGGGGCATGACAAGAACTGAACATGACGCATTTCCTCCACACCGATGCCGATTTGCAGGCGGGACTTGCACAGCTGATCGTTGCGGATCCGCGCCTCAAGCCGATCGCGGAAAAGGCTGGCGCTTTTAGCCTGCGCCGCCGGGAGGCAGGCTTTCCCGGCTTGTGCGCGATCGTGTGCGGCCAGCAGCTTTCGACCGCGAGCGCTGCGGCAATCCGCGCGAGGCTGTTCGCCACTTTCGATCCATTTCACCACGACACGGTCAGATTGGCTCGTGCCGACAAACTCAAGCGGCTTGGTCTGTCGGGCCCAAAAATCAAATCGATCCGGGAAATTGGCAAGGCGGTGGCTAAGGGTCGCATCGACTTGACCGCGGTCGGAAACATGGAGGCCGATCAGGCCCATGCAGCGCTCACCGCGTTGCATGGAATCGGACCATGGACCGCCGACATTTATCTTCTGTTCTGCCTCGGCCACGCCGATGCGTTTCCTTCAGGCGATCTCGCGGTCCAGGAGTCGGCGCGCATCGCCTTCGGCCTCCGCAAGCGACCGGACCCCAAGGCCCTCACAAAAATGGCGGAAGCCTGGCGTCCGTGGCGAGGTGTGGCCGCGCATTTGCTCTGGGCCCATTATCATGCGGTGAAGAAGCGGGACGTGGTGCCGGTTCAGCCAAATGGCCGACCAAAAAAACCGGCCGGCAGAAAGACCACAAAAGGGAAAAAGAAGAATGGCTGAACTCGATGGCCCGCGGCTCGAGCCGCGTTCCGGATCCGCGCGCCAACTGGTGGTTTTCCTGCATGGCTACGGTGCTGATGGCAATGATCTGATCGACATCGGACGCGCCTGGCAGGACCTGCTGCCTCATGCCGCTTTTGTGTCGCCACACGCGCCCCGTCCTTGCGGGCAGGCGCCAGTCGGACGTGAATGGTTTGCGCTCACGTTCCGCAATCCGGAGGAACGTTGGACCGGTGTGAATCACGCGGCGCCGATCCTCGAAAACTTTCTTGATGCCGAACTCAAGCGACGCGACCTTCCACCATCCGCGCTGGCTTTGGTCGGTTTCAGCCAGGGTACCATGATGGCGCTTCACGTTGGTTTGCGCCGCGCCATCGCGCCTGCGGGAATCGTCGGCTATTCCGGCATGCTGGTGGTGCCGGAGGACATCGAATCCGGTGCCTTTGCAGCCGAGATCCGTAGCCGCCCGCCGGTCCTGCTGATTCACGGCGACGCGGATCAGCTGATCCCGGTTCGGGCCCTGTTTCACGCGGCGCAGGCCCTGGCCGCGCTGGATATTCCTGCGGAATGGCACATCTCGGCAGGAATCGGCCATGGCATTGACCAGGAAGGCTTGCGTCAGGGCGGCGAATTCCTTGCCAGGTGCTTTGCGCGCCGCAAATAGCAGGTTTGCGGGTAACTCCCCGTTCCGGCTTCACAATCCTGTCACGCTGCCCTATTACTAGCGCGTCAGCTGCGTGGCGGCAGCGTTCCAAGGAGGTCGAGGAGCGTCGCTTGAACGTGCACGTTTCTTCCGGCGGTTTTCCGGCCCTGGTGCTCAACGCGGATTTTCGGCCGTTGAGCTATTACCCGCTGTCGCTATGGTCGTGGCAGGATGCGATCAAGGCGGTCTTTCTCGAGCGCGTGAACATCGTCGCCAACTACGACCGTGCGGTGCACAGCCCGTCGTTTGAAATGAAGCTACCGAGTGTCGTATCGCTCAAGACCTTCGTAAAACCTTCTACTCACCCGGCTTTCACCCGGTTCAACGTGTTCCTGCGCGACCGTTTCGCCTGCCAGTATTGTGGCGACCGCGACGATCTGACCTTCGATCATCTGCTGCCGCGCTCGCGCGGCGGCCACACCACTTGGGACAACGTGGTGGCCGCCTGCTCGCCCTGCAATCTGCGCAAAGGCAACCTCACGCCCAGTGAAGCAAGGATGTGGCCGTCTCAAATGCCGTTCCAGCCTACCGTGCATCACCTGCACCGAAACGGCCGGCTGTTCCCACCCAACTACTTGCATGAAAGCTGGCTCGACTATCTCTATTGGGATACCGAACTCGAGCCTTGATCCATCCGGCCCTTTCCGCAGTGGAGTTTGTCATGGTCAGAGAGCTGCACGCTCGCCGCAGCGGACGGGAAATTTTGCTCGCGTTGGCCGCCGTGTGTATCGCCAGTGTCGCCGGCGCACAAACGGCACCCGTTTCGGCCGGACCGCCCGACCCGCAACTGATCGAAGATCTGGTCGCTGCCAACCGCATCCTCGCCGATCAGGGACTGCTCGACGGCTGGGGCCACGTCAGTGTTCGGCACAATCGCGACTCCAACCGGTTTCTTATGGCGCGCGGGGTGGCAGCCCAGCTCGTCACCGCCAAAGACATCCTCGAATTCGATCTCGACAGCCGGCCCGTCGACACGCACGGCCTGCCGATGTCGAGCCTGTTCACTGAACGCTACATCCATGGTGAGATCTACAAATTGCGTCCCGATGTGATCGCCATCGTGCACACGCACGCCCCATCCCTTATCCCGTTTGGCGTCACCAAGGTTCCACTGCGACCGATGTATCACCGCTCGGCCTTCATCAGCTTCGGTATTCCGGTTTTTGAAATCCGCGAGCGTGCCGGCATGACCGACATGCTGATCCGCAACGCAACACTGGGCCACAATCTCGCTGAGGCACTCGGCGATCATCCCGCCGCGTTGATGCGCGGCCACGGGGCGGTGATCACGGGACCATCGTTGCCGCGTGTGGTGAGTCGCACCATTTTTCTCGCACTCAATGCGACCCTCCAGGCTCAGGCCATGGGCATGGGAGCACCCATCACTTACATGGACCCGGAGGAAGCGCGCAAAATCGAGGAGCGCGAAGGACACGGGCTCGCACGGACCTGGGAGGGCTGGAAGCAGAAGGTGATGGCGAAACCTTAACTCTCGGCCCGCAATAGCATGGTGGGTCTATAGCCGCGGCTCCCAAGCCTTGAATTGCAACGAACGCTGCCTATATGGGTTTTACCGGTGATGTCGAGCCGCAAGGCTCCGTCATCGAGCGGCCACGAACTGCAGTGGGCGACGCCGGATGTACGCGCGCCTGGCAATTCGTGGTCGTCAGTTTTTTGGCGGGCGTCAGGCCTGCGTCTTCAGCCGCTCCTTGTCATAGCCGGCCACTCGCTTGTAACCCTCCGAGAGGGCAATGAGTTCTTCGCGGCTGATGACGTCATCAATGTTCTTGAACGGCTTGTCCCCGGTGCGGCGATAGACTTCGTGCAGGATCGCGTCCGGTGGCGCTCTGCGGTTCGCCAGAACCACGTCGCTGGTCGCCGGCAGGCGCTTGGCTTCATAGACCCGAAGCGCGTCAACTGGATTGGCGTTGGCGGAAAGTGCGTCGGTAAGGGCTCGGCAATCAAGGATCGCCTGGGCCGCACCATTGGCACCGCGCGGATACATCGGGTGCGCGGCATCGCCCAGAAGCGTCAGGCGTCCGAAGCTCCAGCGTGGCAAAGGATCCTGGTCGACCATCGGATATTCGAGGATGGCGTCCGAACTCGTGATGAATTGCGGCACGTCAAGCCAGTCGAAATGCCAGTCCGCCATTGCGGGTAGAAAGTCTTCCAGTTTCCCACGCCTGTTCCAGTCGCGCGCCTGGTATTGCGGCGTTTCGATATCGCATACCCAGTTCACGAGCTGACGGCCCTCGGCGTCGACGTTGTTGCGGATCGGATAGATCAAAAGCTTTGCCGGGTGATGCCAGCCGACGCGAATCATGCTGGCGCCCGACAGAAACGGCTTCCAGCGCGTAACACCACGCCACATGTTGATTCCGGAATATTTCGGCGGACCTTCATTCGGGTAAAGCTGCTTGCGCAACACCGAATGAATGCCTTCGGCGCTGACAACGACGCTACCGCGCTGCGGCGGAAGGGCCTTGCCATCGACGTCTTCGAAATGAGCAATCGCCTCGGGTCCGTCATGCTCGACGCGGATACAACGCCAACCGGTGATCACTTTGTCTTCCCCGGCGCGCTCTACAAACGCATCGAGCAACACCATCTGCAGATCGCCGCGGTGAATTGAGAATTGCGGAACATCGTAGCCCGCAAAGCGACCGGCCGGTTCGCTGTAGATGAACTGGCCAAAGCGATTGTAGAAGCAATATTCGCGGGTCGTGACTGCTACCCTGGCGAGCGCATCTTCCAGCCCGAGTGCGCATAACTCGCGCGAGGCATGCGGCAGAATATTGATGCCGACACCGACCGCCTTGAGTTCCGGAGCGGCCTCGAAGATACGGCAGGCAATGCCGGCGCGATGCAGCATCAGGCCCAAGGTCAATCCCCCGATGCCGGCGCCGATTATCAGAACTTCCATGGTCACCAACCTTTTCGCGATGGTTCTAGCCGGACCGTCTATGGCGCGCCAGCGAAGCCTGTGCACCCCAGGCGGCGACCGCCGCCAGAAACAGAGACACCAGTACGTCATAGCCGGCGAGCGAAATTCCGAGGAAACGCCAGGCCGCCTCGTCACAGCGAACGATTCTGATGTCCTGAAGCTGCTTCAACATATTGCTCGCCGAGCCGAGGCTGTTGATGGGTCCCGAGCAATCCGCTGGTCCTGGCCAGAATTTCCATTCGACGCCGGCGTGATAGGCGGAAAGCCCCGCATTCCACAGCATGACAGCTGCGATCACCGCAAAACCCGCGATCATGACTTTGCTCGAGGCGCCGTGATTGGCGCCCAGGCACAGCAAGGCTGCAAGCGGAATGGACACATAAAAAGCATTGCGTTGTTCGAGGCAAAGCGGACAAGGAGGGTAGCCAAGAACATATTGGAAAAAGAAGACTCCGGAGATCGTCAATGCGCCGACAATCGCCACGATCGCAGCTGCGGCGAGCGGCGGGTCGCGGTGTAGCAGGGCCACATAACTGTTCATCGTATCCGAATGGCCTGTCGATGGATCAGGTGGTGCCGGTGGTCGGGGTCGAACCGACACTCCTTTTGGGAACACGATTTTGAGTCGTGCGCGTCTGCCAATTCCGCCACACCGGCTTTGGGGGGCTAGCTATAGCGTCAAGTTGCTGCGCAGCCAAACAAAAATGCGTGTGCTTTTTTCGCCAAAATCACACGCTTTGTGCGGAGACAAGCCGCAACGTAACATGGGAAACACGCTTTTTAGGGAGTCTCCAGATGAATGAAGAAGCCTTCAATATGTCGTTACGCAAATTTCTCAAGGTGGTCGGCGTCACCTCACAGCAGGAGATCGAAAAGGCGATCCGCGCGGCAGTGGCCGACGGCCGGCTGAAGGGCAGCGAAACCATCCAGGCGCAGATGGTGCTCACCATCGGCAAGGTTGGTCTCAATCACAAGGTCGACGGCGAGATCGAGCTTGGCTAGCGCGTCGGCGCGCCGGCATTCTAGAGCCCGGCGCGCGCCTTTTGATAATAGGACAGATCGAGATATTTCTCGGGTTCTCCAGGCGTACCGCCCTCATACTGCGCGCGCAGCTTGAGTACGTTCTTGACGCCAGCCATGTCGATCGCGCCGTCAGGACTGAAATCGTCCTTGGTGTTGTCATAGGCCAGGCTTGCGATGTCCGCCGGCAATTTTAGCCTCTCCGCCAGCAGCGCTATGGCTTCATCCTTGTTCTTCGGATCGAAACTCCACCGCCTTCCTTCGATGTAAGCCTCTATATATTTGACCAACGTATCGGTGTTCGCCTTGGCCCAATCGCGCAGCACGAACGCGGACGTTCCCTGGTAGGCTCCGAGCGCTGCCGCCGCGGTTCCCATATCCTTCAGTCCCGCCTTCTCGGCACGAACCGAAAATGGCGGATTGAGCATCGCGGCGACCATGGTCTTGTCTTTGGTCATCGCTTCCAGACGAAAACCGGTGCCTCCGACCGATTTGACCTCATAGTCGCTCTTGTTCAGGCCCTTCTGCCGTAGCATTTCATACAACTGAAAGGCGTAAGCCGTATTGACCGCATCGACGGCGACCGTCTTGCCTTTGATATCGGCCAAAGACTGGATGTCCGGCTGGACGATGAGGTGGTTGAAGCTGTTGTCGCCACCGGACACGACCACGATGTCGACGTTTGCCTTGTCCTTCAGCGCAAAAGCATTGTCGATCGCCGAGTGCGCGATCTGGTAGCGGCCTTCCGCCAGCCCGTTACGCAGTTCGTCGGAATTGGGCGTGAACTTGATGTCGACGTCGAGGCCGCGCTTTGAGTAGAAGCCCTTCGCCTGCGCCGCGAACATGGGCAGGTTCTGGACGCCAGGGAAAACGATCACCGCAAGCTTGTTGCCTTCGGCGCGCACATCCTGCGACGCTGCGGCGACAAAAAGGATTGCCGCAATCGCGGCCAGCAGACGCTTCATCATTTTTTCCTCCCGCCTTCTTACTGTCTTCGTAAGATCATAACACCGGCTCGGCGGCGGCATTCCGCCGGCCGAAAGCTGCTTCCATCTCGCGTCGCACCTTCACCGCTGTATCAGCGGGATCATAGGCGACGTCTGACCAGCGAAGCGGTTGGCCTTCGGCGAGATCGCGCTTGAGCTTGACGTTGTGTGCGAGACCCAACGGCAACAACTCACGTTCGAGCGAAGTATCCGCCGGCGTCTGCTTGCCCCAGACGCAAAAGCCACCCTCCCCATCCAGCATTTCACCGGCTTTCAGGTCGCGCTTGGCGGTCGCCACCACATCGGAACGAAAGCCGGTGGGCGCGCCGGTCGGCTCGTTACGGAGCGCCGCACTGGCGACTGAAATGCCAAGCTCAAGTCCGATCATGTGAATTGGCCGGTAAAGTGCGGCGTATTTGCCGGTCTTGTCCGGCAACATGGCGTACTCCTTGAAACAGCGGCGCGCATAGTCTGTGTCACCTTCGAACACCACGTAAGTGCCGAGCGCAAGGTGATGCGGAACGTCGCGGCCGTCGCGGTAGACGGACGAGGTCACCTCGGTTACTCCTGCCTTTTCCAGGGTACCGCCGTCGCTCTTTGGCTTGCAGACTTCGGCGAGCTCGAAGCGCGTCGCCGGCGGGAAACCGAGACCGCTCGTCTGCGGCACCAATCCGGTCGCGTTGCAGACGGCTGTCATCTCGATTCCGGACTTGGTGCCATCCACGAATGAATTGAACATCTTCGGATTGATCGACTTGCGGTCGGAAATGTTCAGATATTTGTCGAGAATATCCCAGACGTTGTCGGGATTGGATTTGTGATAGTGCGGCTCATAGCGTGTGCCCTTGCCGGCGCAAATCACCTTGAAGCCGGCGGCTCGCGCCCAGTCGACATGCTCGCAAATCAGCGCCGGCTGGTCGCCCCAGGCAAGTGAGTAAATGACGCCTGCGGCTTTGGCGCGGCGCGCAAGCAGTGGACCTGCCACTGCATCGGCTTCGACGTTCACCATCACGATGTGCTTGCCGTGCGCGATCGTGCCAAGTGCGTGATGGATACCTGCGCCGGGCACGCCGGTCGCTTCCACAATAACCTCGATGCGCGGGTCAGCAATGAGCGCGTCCGCGTTGTCGGTGACGAGTGTCGTGCGCTTCTGATGCGCATCCGCAAGCGAACCGGCGGCATAGACTTCATCCGTCCAGCCTGCATTTCTGAGCTGGCTGCGTGCACGTGCAATATCGAGATCGGCAACGCCGACGAGATGCATGCCGCGGGTCAGCCGGGCCTGCGCCATAAACATGGTGCCAAACTTGCCCGCCCCGATAAGTCCGACAGTGACCGGCCGGCCGGCCGCCTCGCGTTCCAGCAGTTTCGCATGGAGGTTCATGCACGAAACGGAAACACAGCCCCGGCGGCGACACAAGCGCCGCTTGCCGGTTCGAAAGGGGCTATTGGCAGAAGGCGCGGGAGACGAAGGTCTCGGTG
Source organism: Pseudolabrys sp. (assembly GCA_036496445.1). Lineage (GTDB taxonomy): Bacteria > Pseudomonadota > Alphaproteobacteria > Rhizobiales > Xanthobacteraceae > Pseudolabrys. The sequence goes on from DASXLC010000087.1 coordinate 43,194, forward strand.
GTGCACTCGGGGCCGGTCGAGCGCCCTGACATATAGACTTTGGCCGGACAGACGTCTGCCGTCGTCATGTCGACGCTCTTTCCGGATTCGAAGCCTTTTGCCTTGCACATTATGTTGGCGGCAGAGACACAGTCGGGAGCACCATTGGCCGCCAGCTGGCATTTTTCATGGCCGCTCACTGCCCGGGCCGACGGGATGCGCGCGATCGCGCCCGCAGCATCTTTGGCGCCCTCAACCGTCGTTTTTGCTGCGTTGCCTGCCGCACTGTTGAAGCCATCGACCTTCTTGCGTGCATCCTCAAGTGATGAATTCACAGTCGCGGTCTGCTGCCTGAACCAGCGGCTGACGGTCGCGAGAAAACCCTCGCTCTCGCGACTATTTTGAGAGGGCGTCGTCTGGTCTTGCGCGGCAGCCAATGCCGACACGAGCATCAACCCCGCCGCAAAAAAAATTGCGAATGCGGACGGCCTCGCCAATTGAGTTTGACGAATGCGCATAGCCCGTTTGAAACCCATGGCCGGTCAAAACCACATCCGGCAAGCCGATGATGACTTGCCTCGCTTCCCGATCAACTTAAGGCCGACCGGTGTCGAAATTGAGGAGCATCTTAAATCAAGTATAGCGCGGCCACGATACCGATGACGATCATTGCGGCACCGATCGTAACCCATAGGCCTAATCGCTTTTCAATAATATGTCGCGCACGGTCGCCGTAGCGGTGCAGCAGAAACGCCAGCAGGAAAAATCGGGCGCCGCGCGTAATAATGGAAAATAACAGAAAGAGCCCGAGGTTGTAGCCGGCAAACCCGGACGTAATCGTTACGACCTTGTAGGGGATCGGCGTAAGGCCCTTTAAAAGGATGATCCATGCGCCCCAATGCGCATAGGCCTCACGAAAGGCCTCAACCTTGTCGCCATAGCCATAGAGACTGATGAGCCAGGCGCCCACAGAATCATAGAGCAGCGCGCCAATGCTGTAGCCAAGCAGACCTCCGGCGACTGACGTGACCGTGCACCAGGCCGCCATCACGTAGGCGCGCTCCGGACGCGCCAGCGCCATTGGAATCAGCATGATGTCCGGCGGGACCGGAAAGAACGAGCTTTCAGCAAATGAGACAGCACCCATGGTCCACAGGGCATGTGGCTTATGGGCAGCGGTCAGGCACCAGTCATAAAGGCGGCGCAGCAAAGAGCGCGGCTCGGCAGCCTCAGCGGTCATAGAAGTACTCGTGAGGAAAATTGTGACGGATCAGCGGCGTTTACGAATGCGCCGAGTTTCCAGCGCCACCACTTTACGTCGTGCCGCGCCGCGTACCAAATCTTTTGGCACTTTTTCGGCGATACCAAACATCAGCTCGCGCCGGCGCATCTCGGCCCAGACCTGCTCCGGACGCACACCGGCGTGGACCCAGAGCACCACGAGATTGTAAAGCAGGTCGGCGCTTTCCCTTACCACGGCCTCGGGCTGACCGTGCATCGCATCGATGACGACCTCGACCGCCTCTTCGGCGAGCTTCTTGGCCATCTTCGCGCGACCGGCGCGCAATAACCGGGCCGTTCGCGATTTTTCCGGATCACTGCCGCGAACGGCGATCACCGCGTCATAAAGTCGAGCGACCGAATCAGTCATACCGTCCACAATATCCGATCTGCGCGCAAAACCGGTTAACGCATGTGATACCCGCCGATATGCACCGGTACTTCAGTGCCGCCACGGTTATTGGTGGATTAACAGGGGAATTGGGTCCAAAAAGGGGCGTTTCTGCCGCAAACTCGACGGAGCCTCGCTCCGCAAGCCTCGCGCTACTCCTCTTCGGACAGCAGCGTAGCGTTGCCGCCTGACGCAGCAGTGTTCACTGTCACGACCTGTTCGATTGCAAAGCGACCCAGGTAGTGTGGCCCGCCGGCCTTTGGCCCCGTGCCGGACAGGCTACTGCCGCCAAACGGCTGCGAACCCACGACGGCACCAATCATGTTGCGATTCACATAGACGTTGCCGTGGGGCAGCCGCTTCACGATGCGCGCGACCGTGGACTCGATGCGCGAATGGATACCAAGCGTCAGCGCAGTGCCGTTCGCCGCGACGTCGTCGAGGAGACGATCCAGCTCATCGGCGCGCCAGCGAACCACATGCAGCACGGGACCGAATACTTCTTCCTTGAGCTCGCGCGCACTGCCGAGCTCGACAACGGCAGGCGCAACATAGGTGCCGTCTTTCGGGACATCCCCTTCAAACCGGAACAGGACTGCGCCGCGCGATTCCATCGCTGCAACCCAATGGTCGAGCTTGTCCTTTGCATCAGCATCGATAACCGGGCCGATGTGAGTTGACGGATCGCGCGGATCACCAACTTTGAGCTCGCGGGCGGCACCTGCGACCATATCGAGCACCCGGTCGGCCACGTCATCCTGCACGCACAGCAATCGTAATGCCGAACAACGCTGGCCGGCCGAACGGAAGGCGGATGTAATGACGTCATCGGTTACCTGTTCAGGCAGGGCGGTCGCATCGACGATCATGGCGTTGATGCCGCCGGTTTCCGCAATCAACGGAGGGATGGGGCCATCTTTCGCGGCGAGCGCGCGATTGATCACCCGTGCAACTTCCGTCGATCCGGTGAAGGCAACGCCGGCGACACGGCGGTCTGCCGTGAGCATGGCGCCGATCCTGCCGTCACCGGGCACCAGATGAAGCGACTCCACCGGCACGCCGGCGGTATGGAAAAGCTTCACCACCTCGAAGGCGATGAGCGGCGTCTGCTCTGCAGGCTTTGCGACAACGCAATTGCCCGCAGCAAGTGCCCCTGCGACCTGGCCGCTGAAAATCGCCAGGGGAAAATTCCACGGACTGATGCAGACGAACACGCCGCGACCGCGCATGCGCAGTTCGTTACTCTCGCCAGTCGGGCCCGGCAGCAACCTGGGCGCAAGTGTCAGGCGCGCCTCGCAGGCATAGTAGCGGCAATAGTCCGCCGCTTCACGCACTTCCGAAATGCAATCGTCGATCGTCTTACCGCCCTCGCCCTGCAGGAGCGCGATCAGGCGGCCGCGATTTTGCTCGATCAGATCGCCGGCGCGTTCGAGTGCCGCCGTCCGGTCCGCAAGCGGCGTCGCGTTCCACGCCGTAAAAGCGGTGTCGGCCGCGGCGAGGGCGGACGCCACAATGGTCTCGTCGCCTTCGTGCACAGTGCCGACAGGCTTGCCGTCAATCGGCGATTTGACCGTTCGCTCCCGTCCGGCGACCGCGACGCCATCAATCAGTGCCTTTGCGGTCGTGCTTCGCGGTGCCGTACGAATTTCAGCGAGCAATGATTCAAGCGATGCCGGATCGCCAAATTCAGTTCCGGCCGAATTGCGCCGAACAACGCCAAACAGATTTCGTGGCAGTGGAATATGCGAATGGCGCGCATGAGACTCATCGGAGATCCAGCTTTGCGGACGCCGCAGGATAGCTTCGACCGGCACGTTAGGGTCGGTCGCGACCGACACAAAGGAAGAATTGGCGCCGTTTTCGAGGAGCCGACGCACCAAGTAGGCGAGCAGATCGGAATAGCCGCCGACCGGCGCGTAAACCCGGCACGTCAAACCGGGCAGATCACCGAGCAAGGCCTCATACAGCGTTTCTCCCATGCCGTGCAGCCGCTGAAATTCGTAGCCATCGGCTCCGCCTGCGTCCTCGATCACGCAAGCCACGGTCAAGGCATTGTGGGTCGCGAATTGGGGATAGAGCCGTGGCCGTGCCGCCAGCAATTTCCGCGCGCAATCGAGGTAGCAAAGATCCGTCATGGCCTTGCGCGTGAAGACCGGGTAGTCGGCAAGCCCCCGCTCCTGTGCCCGCTTGATCTCGGTGTCCCAGTAGGCGCCTTTGACGAGGCGAACCATCAGACGGCGGTCAAGCGTTTCCGCTGCCGCTGCGGCCCAATCGATCACTGCGCCGGCGCGTTTCTGATAGGCCTGTATCGCAAGACCGAAGCCATCCCAGTCTGCGAGCGATGAGTCGCGCAACACTGCGGCGACAACTTCGAGCGACAATTCCAGCCGATCGGCCTCTTCAGCGTCGACGGTGAAATTCAGCTCGTGCCGTTTTGCGAGCTGTGCCAACTCCAGCAGTTTCGGCGTCAATTCCCTCAGAACACGGTCACGCGACAGCGGCTCGTAACGGGGATGCAGTGCAGACAGCTTGACGGAGATACCCGGCCGCTTTGGAAGAGCTTCATTGCCGGCAGACTTTCCGATAGCGTCGATCGCATTGGCGTAAGACTCGAAATAGCGTATGGCATCGGCGCGGGTGCGGGCGGCCTCGCCCAGCATGTCAAATGAATACAGAAACTCGCGATGAGATCCTGCGCGCGCCAACGCTTCATGAATCGTCTGCCCAAGCACAAAATGCGAACCAAGCAAGCGCATGGCCTGCCGCGTTGCTGCGCGCACCGCCGGCAATCCAAGCCGCTTCACCAGTGCTTCAACAATACCTTCTGGCGTTTCGCCGGGATGGATGACGCGTGCAGTCAGCCCCAGCGTCCAGGCTGACGCCGACACCAGAAGCGATGCCGAGCGAGACTCGTGGTGCGCCCAGTCGCCCGCCTTGAGTTTGTCCTCAATCAGTCGGTCGGCGGTCTCCGCGTCGGGCACGCGCAGCAATGCCTCTGCGAGCACCATCAGGGCCAGGCCTTCCTTGGTGGATAACGCATAAGCATGCAGGAAGTCCTCGATCCCACCGAAGCCTCCAGCATGAGCACGGATTGTTTCGACCAAACGCCTCGCGCGGGCATCAATGCGTGCTTCGGCATCAGGGGTGCGATCGGCTGTCGCCAGAAGCGACCGGGCAATAGCCTCGTCGGGCGGAGCGTAAGGTGCCCGCAGCGGCGGAATGTCGCGTGCAAGCCTGTTCGCCTTTGTCGGCGGCATCGACTGAACCTCCGGACCGGTCTGCAAGTCTATCCCAAATGCGTCTTTCTCGCGTTTGAGATGGGCCCCGCGATTTACTGCGCGGCTGTATTAGTCATAACGTTGCAAATTGTCCGGTGATGCCGTGCCCGTGTATTGCCCTTTGCGGCATCATGTTCTTTGCTGAAACCTGGGCCAGAGAAAGCGCCGGGTGCGCAGGCCGCTTGAGAAGGAACCGAGTGATGAGCGCCGGGCGATGGGCCTGGGTGGCGCTGCTTCCCGCCGCGATGTTGATGACCGGTGCCATGGCGGCGGATACAGCCGTCAAGTTCTCGCTCGACTTCAAATTCGAAGGGCCTTCCGCGCCGTTCCTGTTGGCGCTCGACAAGGGCTACTACAAAAAGGAAGGCCTCGATGTCACCCTTGACGAATCGGCGGGCTCGCTCGAATCGATCGAGCGCGTCTCTTCCGGCGCTTACGACATGGGGCTTGCAGATATCAATTCACTGATCAAGTTCCGCGACGCCAAACCAGGTGCACCGCTCAAAGCCGTATTCATGCTCTACAACCGGCCGCCATTCGCGGTGATCGGCCGTAAAAGCCGCGGCATCGGCGACCCCAAGGATCTGGAAGGCAAAACGCTTGGCGCCCCGCCAACCGATTTAGCCTATGCGCAGTGGCCGATATTTGTGCAGGCAAACGGCATCAATGCCTCCAAAGTGACGATCGAGAATGTCAGCTTTCCCGTACGCGAGCCTATGCTTGCAGCCGGCCAGGTCGACGCGATTACCGGGCTTTCGTTCTCCTCCTTTATCGATCTTAAGGAAAAAGGCGTTCCGGTCGACGATCTCGTGGTCCTGTTGATGGCGGACTACGGTGTCAGTCTTTACGGCAGTGCAATTATCGTGAATTCAAAATTCGCGGAGGAACACGGCGACGCCGTGAGGGGTTTTCTGCGGGCCTTCACGAAAGCTTTGAGGGAAACCGTAGGGCGGCCGCCGGCCGCGATCGAAGCGGTGCTCAAACGCAATACGCAAGCGAGGAAAAGCGTCGAACTAGAGCGCCTCAACATGGCGATCCGTGAAAACATCGTCACGCCGGAAGTGAAAGCGAATGGCTACGGCGACATTGATCGCGACCGTTTTGCCCGCGCGATCGAACAGATTGCACTTGCCTATAAGTTCAAAGCGCCAAAGCCGAAGCCGGAAGACGTCTTCGACTCGTCGTTCCTGCCGCTCCTGGCTGAGCGCAAGTACAGATAGATTGCCGACGCTTCGCAGCCTTATTTGATGCGCTCGAGGATGCTCACGTAGTTCGCCACCGACGTTCCACCCATGTTGAAGATGCCGCCAAGTCGCGCATTCTTCACCTGAAGATCGCCGGCCGTGCCCGTGAGTTGCATTGCGCAAAGTGCGTGCATCGAAACGCCGGTCGCGCCGATTGGATGGCCTTTTGCCTTCAATCCCCCTGAGGGGTTTATGGGAAGTTTGCCGTCTTTCTGAGTCCACCCGTCCATGACCGCCCGAGCGCCCTGCCCCTCAGCGGTCAAGCCCATGGCTTCATATTCGATCAATTCTGCAATGGTGAAACAGTCGTGCGTCTCCACGAACGACAAATCGCCGAGCTTAAGGCCAGCCTTGGCGAGCGCCTGTTGCCACGCGCGAGAGCAACCCTCGAACTTAAGGATGTCGCGCTTCGACATCGGCAGGAAATCCTGAACGTGCTCGGCGGCGCGGAAGGCCACGGCCTTCTTCAACTTGAGTGCGGTATCGACGTCCGCGAGCACGACCGCCGCAGCGCCGTCCGATACCAACGAGCAATCGGTACGTTTGAGCGGACCAGCCACAAATGGATTCTTCTCGCTCTCGGTGCGGCAGAAGTCGTAGCCAAGATCCTTGCGCATCTGTGCGTAAGGATTGCCGACGCCGTTCTTGTGATTCTTGGCGGCAATCATGGCGAGCGCATCCGATTGATCGCCCCATTTCTGGAAGTACAGTCCGGCGATTTTCCCGAAAATTCCGGCAAAACCTCCGTCGATATCGGCCTCCTCGCGCACATACGACGCTTTCAGCAGATTGCGTCCGATCTCCGGCGCGGGTGTCGTTGTCATTTGCTCTGCCCCGACAACGAGCACGATGCGCGCGGCGCCAGCCTGGATCGTCCTGATGCCCTGATGCACGGCTGCCGAGCCGGTGGCGCAGGCATTCTCCACACGTGTCGCCCGCTTGAAGCGCAGGTCGGGTGAGGCTTGCAGCACCAGGGCGGCGGTAAAATCCTGCGCTGAAAAGCCTGCATTGAAGTGGCCCAACACGATCTCATCGACGTCCTTGGGACCCACACCGGCATCGGCAAGTGCTTGGCCGGCCGCCCGTACAATCAGGCTTTCAACAGTTTCGTCGTTAAGCTTCCCGAAAGGGGTATGGGCCCACCCAACGATACAGGCGGTCATCGATGCCTCCTTTGCCGAACTTTGGTCGTTTTCCTCGGCGATGAGCCAGAGTCACCATATATATTCAGCTACGGTTCACCGGCTTTGCCTACCATCCAAAGCTTAGATAGCCTAGCGCGGCCACCTACGGAACTTTCACGTTTCTAAGGCCTTAGGGACCCTGAACCGCAAGCATGATTGCTTTTCCAAGCCATCGTTCTCGTATTGTGATCCTCGGCCTGACCGCCGGCGTGTTGTCGCTCGCCGGTGCGGACCGCGCGCATGCGGAAGCACAGTTGTTGATCGAGGCTTCGACCGGCAAGGTGTTGCACGCCGAAAACGCGACCTACCCGTGGTATCCCGCTTCGGTGACAAAATTGATGACTGCGTACACAACGCTGCGCACCATCAAGGAAGGCCGCATTTCGTTCAATACTCTGCTTACAGTGTCGCGCAACGCGGCTGCACAGCAGCCGACCAAAATGGGTTTCCCCGCCGGCACTAATGTCACCGTTGATAATGCGCTCAAGATGTTGATGGTGAAATCGGCGAATGACATGGCCGTTGCCATCGCCGAAGGCGTCGGGGGCTCGATCGGGGGCTTCGCCGACCTGATGAACGCCAATGCGCGACGTCTCGGAATGTCGCAGAGCAATTTCGTCAATCCCAACGGACTGCCGGCGGAAAATCACATTACGTCGGCGCGGGACCTTGCAATACTGGCGCGCGCGCTTATCCGCGAGTTTCCGGAATACGATAGCTACTGGCATATCTCATCGATCCGCTACGGTAATCGCGTGATGCGCAACTACAATTCACTGATCGACCGCTACCCCGGCGCCGACGGCATGAAGACCGGATTCATCTGTGCATCCGGATACAACGTCGTTGCCTCCGCCACGCGAAACGGTCGCCGCCTGATCGCGATTGTGCTCGGAGCCTGGTCCGGTGCTGTCCGCGCGCAAAAGGCGGCGCAATTGCTCGAGCGCGGCTTCAACAGCGCCGGCTTGTCTTGGTTGACGCCCTCGCTTGGCACGGTCGACGCTCTCGCGCCGATCGATGCACAGCCACCCAATCTGCGCGAGGAAATGTGCGGCGGCCATCGTCGCAAGCCGCCTTCCGAAGAGAACGAAGAGGAACAGGAAGAATCCACGACAAGCGCCAGTGGCGAATCCGACAATGGCCAACAGGCTTTCATGCTCTCCAGCCTGAAGCCGGCGAACGGTAAATTCGTGCTCGGACCGCCCGTGGAAACGACTCCCCCGGTCGTGGTGTTCACGGGGCCTGCCGATCATCCGGATACGGTGGCGCAGACGGCAAGCGCCACCCCGAAAAAGAAAAAGAAGGCGGTAGCCAAGACTGAAGGCAAGACCGAAGGCGCTGAAAAGCCGGCAAAGACCGGGGATGCAGCCAAAGCCGGCAAGGCCACCGCCAAGCCCGCAAAACAGGCCAAACCGAAAGTGACTTCGGTCAATCAATGAGCGACCCCGGCCAAAGCGCCGAACGGCGACAGCCGCCGATACCCATACCGTTGACCATCCTCACCGGCTTCCTCGGAGCCGGCAAAACCACATTGCTGAATCGATTGCTCAAGGATCCAGCGCTCGCGGATACCGCCGTCATCATCAACGAATTCGGCGAGGTGTCGCTCGACCATCTGCTGGTCGAGTATGTCGGCGACAATATGGTGTTGCTGCAATCCGGATGCCTGTGCTGCACGATGCGGGGCGACCTCGTCGATGCGCTTGAAACGCTGCTGCGCGACCTCGACAACCGCCGCTGCAAATTCCGGCGTGTGCTTCTTGAGACAACCGGACTGGCCGATCCAGCGCCGGTCCTGCACACAGCCATGTCCCATCCCTATCTCCTACTCCGCTACCGGCTCGATGGCGTTGTAACGGCCGTCGACGCGATCAACGGCGAGTCAACGCTCGACGCGCATGCAGAAGCGGTCAAGCAGGCGGCTGTCGCCGACCGCATTGTTCTAACCAAAACCGACCTTGCAGACGTTTCGCAGCGCAACCGCATCGTGCAGCGATTGCGCGCGCTGAACCCAGCGGCGCCCATCCTCGATGCGGCCAAAGACGAGGCGACGCCAGACCGGCTGTTGGGCAGCGGCCTCTATGATCCCGACAGAAAAATTCCCGATGTCAAAAAATGGCTCGCCGCAGAGGCCTACGCGGATAATCACCATCATCACCATCATGACGTCACCCGGCATGATGACCATATCGGCTCTTTTGTGCTGACCGCCGACGAACCAATACCTGCAGGTACGCTGGAAATGTTCCTTGAGCTGTTGCGCGCCACCCATGGCGGCAATCTTCTGCGCTTCAAGGGCATCGTGAAGCTCGCCGAAATGCCGGAGACCCCGGTCGTCGTGCACGGCGTTCAGCATGTCTTACATCCGACAGCGCGGCTCGATCGCTGGCCGGACGATGACCATCGGACAAGGATCGTGTTCATCACTCGCGACCTGCCGGAACGCACGGTGCGCAACCTGTTCGACGCCTTTCTCGGCGTTACGGCTCCGGACCTGCCGGACCGCGCGGCATTGACTGAAAATCCACTCATCCCATTCGGTGGCCGCTAGCGCCGCGGCCTTGCGTCTTCGGCCTTGCGTGCGGGAGTGGTTAGAATCATGCTGATGGCGAATCGATCGCGGCCGTGTGAGACGAAAAAAGGCCGGCGAAGGGGAAACGCCAATGGAACGGCTTTGGCTGCGGCACTACCCGCCGGGCGTCCCCGCCGATATTGACCCGTCGCGATACCCCTCGCTGGTGGCAATGCTCGAGGAAGGCTTCAAGGCCTATGCGGAACGCGATGCGTGCCTCTGCATGGGCAAGGCGCTGACCTATCGTGAACTCGACGAAACCTCGCGGTCGTTCGCCGCCTGGCTGCAAAGCTGCGGGCTGAAGCGTGGCGCCCGCGTCGCCATCATGATGCCGAATGTTCTTCAGTATCCCGTTGCAATCGCCGGCATTCTGCGCGCCGGCTGTACGGTGGTCAACGTCAACCCGCTGTACAAACCGCGTGAGCTGGAATTCCAGCTCACCGATGCCGGCGCCGAAGCTATTATTGTTCTCGAAAATTTCGCCGCAGTGCTGCAGCAAGCACTGCCGAGCACGCCAGTCAAACACATCGTGGTCGCCACCCTGGGAGACATGCTCGGTAGCGTCAAAGGCACACTGGTCAACGCGGTCGTTCGTTACATTAAGAGAATGGTTCCGGCTTACGCAATTCCCTCGGCCGCCAGATTCAATGACGCTCTCGCGGCCGGCCGGAAGTCCGGTTTCACGCCTGTCGTGATCAACGCGAGTGATGTTGCCTTCCTGCAATACACAGGCGGCACCACGGGCCTCGCGAAGGGCGCAATGCTGACGCATCGCAATCTCGTCGCCAACATGCTCCAGGTGGAAGCCTGGAATCAGCCGATGGTCGATCTGCCGCCCAAACTCGATCGTCTGATCATTGTCACCGCGTTGCCGCTCTATCATATCTTCGCACTTACGGCGTGTTTCCTGCTCGGTGTACGCACAGGCAGCATGTGCCTTCTGATTCCCAACCCGCGCGACATCCGCGGCCTCATCAGCGAACTCAGTCACTACAAGGTGAACATGTTTCCGGCGGTGAACACACTCTACAATGCACTGCTGAACAATCCCGATTTCGGGAAGATTGACTGGAGCATGCTTAAAGCCGCAATCGGAGGCGGCATGGCGGTACAGAAATCCGTTGCCGATGCCTGGGTGAAAGCCACCGGAAAGCCAATTGTCGAAGGTTACGGGCTCTCGGAAACGTCGCCCGTGCTGACGTGCAATCGAGGAGATATAACCGAATGGACCGGCACCATTGGATTGCCGCTGCCTTCAACGGAGATTTCGATTCGTGACGATGATGATCACGAAATGTCCACCGGCGAACAGGGCGAAATCTGCGCGCGCGGCCCGCAGGTCATGCTGGGCTACTGGGGGCGTCCCGACGAAACCGCGAAGTCGATGACGGCGGACGGCTTCTTCCGTACCGGCGACATCGGCGTCATGGATGTCCAGGGCCGCGCACGCATCGTCGACCGCAAGAAGGACATGATCGCGGTCTCCGGCTTCAAAGTGTTCCCCAATGAAGTCGAGGAGGTGGCGATGAGTCAGGGTGGTCTGCTCGAATGTGCGGTGGTTGGTGTGCCCGATGAGCATTCCGGCGAGGTACCCAAGCTGTTTGCGGTCAAGAAGGATCCCGGTTTGACTGCCGCTGATTTACGCGCATTCCTTGCGAGTCGGCTCGCTAGCTACAAGGTGCCGAGGCAAATCGAATTTCGTGACGAATTGCCAAAGACCAATGTCGGCAAGATCTTGCGGCGCGCCTTGCGCGATGACTCGAATCCATCACCGATGAAATAGCGTGGAGCTTCAATGGTCGTGAGTGCCGCAGAGGTCGTCTCGTTCTGGCGCGAAGCCGGACCGGACCGTTGGTTCAACAAGGACGCTGCTTTCGACAAGGTCATCCACGAGCGGTTTTTCGATACCTACGAAGCGGCGGCGACGGGCAAGCTTTCCGATTGGGAGCACAGTTCGCAAGGCGCGCTGGCACTCCTGATCCTGCTTGACCAATTCCCGCGCAACATGTTCCGCGGCGACGGGCGCGCTTTTGCCACCGATCCCCTTGCACGCGCCATCACAGCCGGTGCCATCATTCGCGGCTTCGATAGCCAGGTGCCGAACGAATTGCGTGGCTTCTTCTATCTTCCGTTCGAGCATTCGGAAGACCTTGCCGACCAGGAACGCTGCATAGCGCTCAACAAGGCGGCCGGGGATACAGAAAACCTGAAGTGGGCGGAGATTCACGCCGACATCATCCGCCGTTTCGGCCGGTTCCCGCATCGCAATGCCGCGCTCGGTCGCGCCACAACCCCCGAAGAGCAAGCCTTCCTGGCTGGCGGTGGTTTCGCAGGCTGAAAAATCCACAACCAAAATCTGCAGGACGCTGCGCAGCAGCTTTGTTAGACTTGTGGCCAACAAAAACCCGGCGACGAGCCGGCTTCGATGCCAGGGAGGCGATCCAATGTTCCATTTGGCTGAAGCGCTTCGGAGTTTGCTCGCGTTAGCCCTGCTTTCAACCCTGATATTGGCGTGCTCGACCGACTTGCGCGCCCAACAGAGTGTGGACGTCCGCGCTACGGAGATCGGCGGCGTTGTCACCAGCTCAAAAGGCCCAGAAGCCGGCGTTTGGGTTATTGCAGAGACAACCGATCTGCCCACGAAATTTGCCCGTATCGTCGTCACCGACGACCAGGGCCGCTATCTCATTCCCGATCTGCCAATCGCGAACTACAGCATCTGGGTACGCGGTTATGGATTGGTTGATTCTCCCAAGATGCGGGCCAAACCGGGAATGACTCTTAACCTCCCAGCAGTCACCGCGCCCAGCGAAGCGGCAGCCGCCCATTATTATCCAGCGGCCTATTGGTACGCGATGTTGAAGATACCGCCGGCGTCGGATTTCGGTGGCTCGACCGATATTCCCAAGAACATCTCCCAGGACAACTGGCTGCGCCAGATGAACAATGTCGACTGCATCGGCTGCCACCAGCTCGGCCAGGAGGCGACGCGCATGATCCCTGCGTCGCTCGGCAAATTCGAATCGGGCGCAGAAGCATGGCAGCGCCGCATTCTGTCGGGCCAATCCGGTGAGATGATGACAAACCGGATCGCAGGCCAATTCGGCGGCGTGCCCTATAAATATTTCGGCGATTGGACGGATCGCATCGCAAAAGGCGAATTGCCCAAGGCCAAGCCACCGCGGCCTGAAGGCGAAGAGCGCAATATCGTCATCACGTCGTGGGAGTGGTCTAAACCAGACAAGTATCTGCACGATCTGATTTCGTCTGATCGCCGCAATCCGACAGTCAATGCTTATGGCCCGTTGTACGGCTCGCCGGAATATTCGACCGACAACATGCCGATCCTCGATCCGAAGACGAACAAGGTTTCGTTCTTCAAGATGCCGGTTCGCGATCCGGCAATGCCGGTATCGCTTGGGCCGGGCCATGCCGGCGCAGTCACGCCAACGGCGGATTCGCCGTATTGGGCAGGCGAGGTTCTGTGGGACACGCGCGCTAACAACCACAACTCAATGTTCGACAAGCAAGGCCGGATCTGGTTGGCGGCGACCGTGCGCGGGATGGATAACCCGGACTGGTGCAAGAAGGGTTCCAGCAACCCATACGCCAAGGTTTTTCCGATCGATAAGAGTCCCCGTCAGGTCGCAATGCTCGATCCAAAGACGATGAAGTATGACTTCATCGACACTTGCTTCGGCACGCATCATCCGCAGTTCGGCTATGACGCCGACAATACTTTGTGGCTGTCCGGCACCGGCCCTGTGGCAGGCTGGATCAACACGAAAGTGTGGGATGAAACACACGACGCGCAAAAAGCTGTCGGTTGGACACCCTTCATTCTCGACACCAACGGCAACGGCAAGCGCGACGACTACACCGAACCCGGCCAGCCGGCCGACACCGGCAAAGACACACGCATTACCGGCGGTTCTGGTCCTTACGCGGTCATGCCGAATCCGAAGGACGGCTCGATCTGGTACACCGTCGGCGTCTTCGGCGGTCAGGCCGGCTTCATGCGTTTCGACCCGAAGACACAACTGTCGGAGTTTTTCGCGATGCCCAAACCGGGCGTCGGGGTGCGTGGCGGTGACATCGATGCCAACGGCGTGGCGTGGGGCTCGGAGTCGAGCGGCCACCTCGTCAGCTTCGATCGACGTCTCTGCAAGGGCCCGCTCAACGGCCCGAACGCAACCGGCAACCATTGCCCGGAGGGGTGGAAATTCTACAAGTATCCGGGGCCGGGATTTGAAGGCTTCGAGGATAGAAGCGTGGAGGCGAGCTATTACACCTGGGTCGATCAGCACAACACCGTCGGTTTAGGCGAAAATATCCCGATTTCGACCGCAAACCTCAACGACGGTTTCGTAGCGCTGAAAAACGGCAAGATGGTCCTGCTGCGCATTCCGTACCCCATGGGCTTCTACGCCAAGGGTCTCGATGGACGCATCGACGATCCGAATGCCGGCTGGAAAGGCCGCGGCCTGTGGAGCACCAATGGCGATCGTACGCCGTGGCTGATGGAGACCGGCAAGGGATCGAGCCCACGCGCGGTTCATATCCAGATCCGTCCCGACCCGCTGGCGCACTGATCGCTGCGCCGACTAAGCGAAACGGCCCCCGTCGCATCCGGCGGGGGCTTTCGTTTTGTAACTGGCCCCTAGGCGGGTGCGGAAGTGCTGGAGTAGCATCCCGGCAAATGGCGTCTCCGGGGCAGATGTCGGGAAAGGTCACCAGGGAGTTCCAATGCGACACGTCGTACGCACCGCTTTCATCGCAACTGCATTGATCTTGGGGACCGGCGCTCACGCCCAGGCGCCCCAAGGCTATCCCGCCGACTACGCCAAAATCGTCGATGCCGCCAAGAAAGAAGGCAAGGTGGTGATCTATGCGACCACCGACGCTGTCGCCGCAAATCCGCTGATCAAGGATTTCGAAGCGCTCTACCCCGGCGTCAGGGTCGAGTACTCCGACCTCAATTCAACCGAGCTCTACAACCGCTTCATCGCCGAGGCCGCCGCCAACAATGGCACCGCGGACGTGCTGTGGTCTTCGGCAATGGATCTGCAAGTGAAGCTCGTTGCCGACGGCCAGGCCGAGACTTACGCGTCTCCGGAAATCAAAGCGCTGCCGAAATGGGCCGTATGGAAAGATTCCGCATACGGCACCACATACGAGCCAATCGCGTTTGTGTACAACAAGCGCCTCGTGCCGGAAAGCGACGTGCCGAAGGATCACACTGATCTTCTAAAGCTGCTCAATGCGAAACCCGATTTCTACAAAGGCAAGATCACGGCATACGATCCTGAGCGGTCCGGAGTCGGCTATCTGTTCTGCAATGAAGACATCAAGGATTTCCCGCAGGCCTGGGACCTGTTCAAGGCCATGGGCAAGGCGCAGGCGAAGCTCTACACCAGCGCCGGCGCAATGATGGAGCGGGTCACTTCCGGTGAGCACCTGATTGCCTACGGAATCTTCGGTTCTTACGCGCTCGGTCGGTCCAAGAAGGACCCCAATCTCGGCATTGTCCTTCCGAAAGACTACACGATGGTCACGTCGCGCGTTGCCTTTATCTCCAAGAAGGCAAAGAGCCCTAACGCCGGCAAGCTGTTTCTCGATTACATCCTGTCGAAGCGCGGGCAGGACATTATCGCCAACAAGGCTGACCTCTATTCGTTGCGATCCGACGTCGATGGTGAGGCGACGATCAAGGGCGTGACTCAGCTCATCGGGGACAAGGCGCGTCCGGTACCAATCGACCAGACGCTGCTGGACAATCTCGACCAGACGAAACGGCTTGCCTTCCTGTCGAAGTGGCAGCAGGCGAAGAAGGGGCAGTAAAGCGGTCAAACTGAAATCCCCGGTCATTCCGGGACGGCGCCAGCGGGTCCGGCCAAGGTTGGCCCGGTGATAAGCTCAGCGCCGGACCTGGAATCCAGGGGCGGATTCGGTGCCTGTATCTGGATTCCGGGCTCGCATGCTGCACATGCATACCGGAATGACGAGGGTAGATGCCCATCGCCGTGTACCGCTTGTTTGTGCTCGGTCTCACCGCGCTCGCCGTGGCGGCACCTCTGTCGTTGGTGATCTACCAGAGCTTTCTCACGGCACCATTCTTCGATTCCTCGGCGAAATTTGGCCTGCTCGCTTATTCTTTCGTCTTTGCCGATCCCGATTTTTGGCAAGCGTTCTGGACAACGATTGCGATCGCCGCCGGCATGGCCGCCGTCGCGGTTCCGCTCGGCGCCCTGCTCGCGTTCTTGATGGTGCGCACTGACGTGCCAGGGCGCGAATACCTTGAACCACTGATATTGATTCCGATCTTCGTTTCCGCGGTGGTTATCGCGTTCGGTTATGTGGTGGCGATCGGCCCGGTTGGAATCTTTTCGACGCTCGCCAAGGACATCCTGGGTTTTGTGCCATGGAATCTCTATTCACTGCTGGCGCTGATCCTGATCGCGGGGCTCACACATGTGCCGCACGTTTATCTTTACAGCGCTGCGGCTCTGCGCGGCCTGAGTAGCGATCTCGAAGAAGCCGCACGCGTTTCGGGCGCCAATCCCTTCCGGGTCGCCGTCAATGTCAGCCTCCCAATGATCTTGCCGGCAATATTATTTGCCGGCGTACTGGTGTTTTTTCTCGGCTTTGAGCTGTTCGGACTGCCGTTGGTCCTTGGCGATCCACAGGACGTGCTCGTTCTCTCGACCTATCTGTACAAGCTGACCAACAAGCTCGGGGTGCCGTCCTATCAGCTGATGGCAGTTGTCGTCGTCGTAATCATCGCTGTCACCGCACCGCTGGTCTTCATGCAGCGCCTGCTCCTGCGCCAGGCGCAGCGTTATGTTTCGGTGCGTGGAAAAGGTCTGAAGACGCAGCCGCTGCGCCTCCATGGCTGGCGCTGGTTTGCCTTTGGCGCAATCGTGTTCTGGCTGTTCGTCACGGTGGTGGTACCGCTGTTCGGGATCACCCTGCGCTCGTTCGTCGTAACCTGGGGCGAAGGCGTGAAGCTGCTCGACGTCCTTACGCTCGACCACTACCGTGAGCTCACCGAATATCCGAATGTTATCCGCGGCATCATCAATACGCTCGGCATCGGCGTTATTGGCGGCGCGATCGCGGTCGCATGCTACACCGCTATCGCGCTCGCGGTACATCGCTGGAATTCGGGCTGGACCCGTTTGGTCGATTATCTTGTGATGGTACCGCGCGCCATGCCCGGTCTGGTCGCCGGCCTTGCCCTCCTGTGGGTGTTTCTCTTTGTACCGTTTCTGTCGCCGCTGAAGTCGACCATGGTGTCGATCTGGCTTGCCTACACGATTGTCTGGCTCGCATACGGCATGCGGCTCGTTTCCGGCACACTGCTGCAAGTTGCCCCGGAACTGGAGGAAGCCGCCCGCACTGCCGGCGCGAACGATCTGCGCGTGAAGCGCGATGTGACGATGCCGTTGATCAAATACGGAATGCTCGCGAGCTGGCTTCTGGTGTTCCTGATCTTCGTGCGTGAATATTCCACGGGCATCTATCTGCTGGGGCCCGGCACCGAGGTTATCGGCTCCCTTCTGGTGTCACTGTGGGGCACCGGCGCCGTCGATCTGGTGTCGGCGCTGTCTGTCGTTAATGTGGTCATGATCGGCGTCGGCCTGGCCGTCGCGGTCCGCCTTGGAGTGCGCCTGCATGGCTGAACTCACCGTCAAGGACGTCGCCCTTCGCCTCGGCGACAACGAAATCCTCAAAGGCGTCTCGGTCGCCGTACCGGCAGGCGAGGTTGTTGCACTGCTTGGGCCATCCGGCAGCGGCAAGACGACATTGTTGCGCGCCATTGCCGGGCTCGAAACGCCATATCGGGGATCGATCGGCATCGGCGACCACGTGTTCTTTGACGCCGCGCGCGACGTTGAATTGCCGGCGGAAGAGCGCGGTCTTGGGCTCGTTTTCCAGTCCTACGCATTGTGGCCGCACCGAACAGTTTTCGAAAACGTGGCCTATGGGCTGAAGCTGCGCGGCGTTTCCACTGCGGAAATCAAGGCAAGGGTCGAAAAGACTCTCTCACAGATCGGGCTCGCGCATCTTGCCGCGCGTTATCCGCATCAGCTCTCCGGCGGCCAGCAGCAGCGCGTCGCCATCGCGCGTGCGCTGGTCTATGAACCACCCGTCATCCTGCTCGATGAGCCCTTGTCCAACCTCGATGCCAAACTGCGCGAGGAAGCGCGCGCCTGGCTGCGTACGCTGATTGTCACGCTCGGCCTTTCCGCGATTCACGTTACCCATGACCAGGTGGAGGCCATGGCGATCGCCGATCGCATTGTCTTGCTCGATGCCGGCGTGATCGCGCAGGAAGGCTCCCCAACGACCCTTTACAACGAACCCGCAACATTGTTCGCGGCCGAATTCATGGGCAGCAACAACCGGCTCGACGGCAAGCTGCTGGAAAATTCGGGCGGCCGCGCAACAATCGAACTGTTCGGCGAGCGACTCTCGGGCGTAGCGCGCACCAAAGCCGCCGCGGGCGAAAAGGCAACCGGCATTGTCCGCATCGAACGCGTGCGCTGCGCCTCGAGCCCCGGCGCTAATCGACTGAAAATGGAGCTCAAGGCGCCGATGTATCTCGGCGAGCGATGGGAGCTTGTACTTGCCCGTGAGAACGTGACTGTACGCGCATATGCATCGGCACCGCTGGAACCGGGTGAACACTATGTCGAATTCCCGCCTGAGGCGCTCTGGGTGTTTTAGGTAGGATATGAGCAATTTTCACGGCGTCTTCCCATATCTCGTTTCGCCCGTCGATGGGCGCGGCCGCGTTCTCACGGACGTGCTCGGGATGCTTGCGTCCGATTTGATCAAGGCCGGCGTGCACGGGCTGACACCGCTCGGTTCCACCGGCGAATTCGCCTACCTCAATCGTCTGCAGCGCGAAGCTGTTGTGCAGGCGACCGTTGAAGCAGCCGGAAAACGCGTCCCCGTGATCGCCGGTGTTGCATCAACCGTCACAGCGGACGCCGTTGAGCAGGCGAAAGCGTACCAAAAGCTTGGTGTCGACGGACTTCTCGCGATTGTCGAAGCTTATTTTCCGCTGAAGGATGCGCAGATCGAATCCTACTTTCGCTCCATCGCCGATGCGGTCGACATTCCGGTCGTGCTCTATACCAATCCGCAGTTCCAGCGCAGCGACCTTTCGCTCGATGTCATCGCGCGCCTCGCCGACCATCCGCGCATTCAGTACATCAAGGACGCGTCGACCAACACCGGCCGGCTGCTGTCGATCATGAATCGCGCTCCGCGCATGAAAGTTTTTTCCGCTTCGGCGCATATTCCCGCGGCGGTGATGTTGATCGGCGGAGTCGGCTGGATGGCGGGGCCTGCTTGCATCGTGCCGCGCCAGAGCGTGCGTCTCTATGATTTGTGCCGCGCGGGAAAGTGGCCGGACGCGATGAAGCTTCAGCGCGACCTCTGGCGCATCAACGAAGTCTTTGCGCGCTTCAATCTCGCCGCGTGCATCAAGGCCGGGCTGCAGATCCAGGGCTACGCGGTTGGTGACCCCGTGCCGCCACAGGCCGCGCTCGGCCCCGCCGAGCGAGAGGCAGTCGAAAGCATCCTTGCTGACGTCGCAAAGCTGGAATTGGCCTGAATGGGCAGATGAATGCCTTCACGCCCGGCGTCACGCTCTCTCTCGCAACAAACGCCTGATCACCTTGCCCGTTGTCGTCATGGGCATATCTTCGATGAAGGCGACTTCGCGTGGATATTCGTGCGCCGAAAGCCTCGTCTTCACAAAGCCCTGGATCTCCGAGGCGAGCGTGTCGGACGCGGCGTAGCCCTTTTTGAGCACAATAAACGCCTTCACGATCTCAGTGCGCAGCGCGTCTGGCTTGCCGACGGCTGCAGCGAGCGCAACTGCCGGATGACGGATGAGACAATCTTCGATTTCGCCCGGTCCGATGCGAAAACCGGCCGAGGTGATGACATCGTCGTCACGGCCGACGAAGCTGACATAACCCTCGTCGTCCATCACACCTTGATCGCCGGTGGTCATCCAGTCGCCTATAAATTTCTCGCGCGTAGCGTCCGGCTTGCCCCAGTATTCCAGGAACATCACGGGATCAGGACGCTTGACCGCAATCTGGCCCGTTTCACCGGCCCTGAGCGGGTTTCCCCTATCGTCGATGATCGCGACGGTGTGACCGCCCACCGGCTTGCCGATCGCCCCAGGCTTCGACACGCCGAGCGCGCTGCAAGCCGAGAGCACGATGTTGCATTCGGTTTGCCCGTAAAATTCGTTGATCACCAGGCCGAACACGGATTTTCCCCATTCGTAGGTTTCCGCGCCAAGCGACTCGCCGCCGGACCCAATTGATCGCATGTTGATGGCGTGGCGGCCTTTCGGGCTAGGCGCCGCGCGAAGCATGCGCAGCGCCGTCGGCGGGATAAACGCGTTACGGATTTGCGTGCGCGCTATGAGTGCGAAGGCTTCTTCCGGATCAAATTTTTCAAACCGCTTCGCGACGACGGGAACGCCGTAGTGCAGACCGGGTAACAAGACATTCAATAGCCCTCCCGCCCAGGCCCAGTCTGCCGGTGTCCAAATGCGATCACCGGGTTGCGGCAAGAAGTCGTGATGCGTTTCGACACCGGGAAAATGGCCTATGAGAACGCGATGGCCGTGCAAGGCGCCTTTTGGCTGCCCGGTGGTGCCGGAGGTGTAGACCATCATCGCCGGATCATCGGCTGATGTGTCGACCGGCGTGAAATCCGAGGAGGCACGCTCCAGGGCATCGGCAAATCCAAACGAACCATCACCAGCGCCATCAAGCGAGAGGACCAATTTGAGCGCGGGCAAATCCATCCTGATTTCGGCAATACGTTCCGTGCCGCGCGCGTTGGTTATCAACGCGGCGGCGCCGGAATTCTGCAATCGATAGGAGAGCGCGTCCGTGCCGAACAGAATCGCCAGCGGCAGAGCTACGGCTCCAAGCTTGTAGATCGCAATGTGGATTGCAGCCACTTCCGGCGATTGAGGCAACAGGATCGCGACGCGATCGCCACGCCCAATACCATGCGCGCGCAATACGTTAGCCAGCCGATTGGAAGTTTCGCGCAGCCAGCCGTAAGTGATCTGTTCGTCGGGTCCATCGGGCCGTGCGTGCAGGATGGCAAGACGATCTGGCTCATTCTCCGCCCAACGATCACAGACATCGACGCCAATATTGTATCGGGCCGGCACGGCCCAGCGAAATTGAAGATAAAGCGAATCGTAGTCTTTGACGCGGGGCAGCACCGGCATGGCGACAAACTAGTCAGCAGATAGCAGGAGGTCCAGCCCACTCGGGACAGTGTCGCTCAAAGCGGCGCAAGTGCGTGACGCAGAGGAGAATCCGAAATGGTCATCAGCCCCGAGAATGGCCGGTCGAGCTCGAAAATAAGAAAGAGCCCACCCGAAACCGAAACTGCGCAAATAAAAAACGAAACGATGACAATGGGATTGGGCTGCACGAACAGGCTGAAGCTCGCAAATATCATCGCGAGCCAGAACACCAGTAACACCAGGAACGGCAGAGGAATCGAATTGCCGGCCTGCGCATAGAGCGACAAGCGTGTTTGCGCCAGGTCCGTGATGGACGCGATGATGCGTGTCCGGATCGAGCGCTGAACGTCCGTTGTTGGAACAAGTCCCTCCGCTCTGGCAAGGAAGGCTTCTGCGTCGGCACTCATGGCGAAGGCGGTCGTCGTGGCTGTTGCCAGATCACGCTCGCTCCATATTTTGTCGACCATCGAAGCCGTGCCCCGGCGAAGAAGTTCGCGAAGGGTTCGTGTCTCCGGGCCATACTGAGCGAGCAGCTGATCGAGAACAATGATATTCACCGTGAGCTGCCTGATTTGGTTGGTTTTCGCGTCATATGAACCCTTTGCCGACGCGATAAGCAGGCCGAGGACGAGCGCGGCCATCGTCCCGATGATGCCCATGCTGAGCCTGATGGCATCCTTCGAGTCAGCGTTCAGGTGACGCTCAGGCAATGTCCCGCGCAAATATATGGCGGACAACGTGGCCCCAAAAATGCACGCGAATGCGATCGCGGAGAGGCCGAGGGCGCTCATTGCTGATCCCTTCCTAGTACTCTCACGCGAAGAAGATTCCAGTAAGGCGATGTCGGCGTGGCGGTGCCGATCGGCTGGTTTTCGCCGCCAGACACACGGCTGGAGCCCGCGTCCACTGGTTCGAAACGAAGCACCATAACATCGCCGGCTGCATAGTCGCGACGTTCGGGGCAAGCCGTCATGTTGTCGCCGCCGAGGTAGCGAGAGTCGTGACGGCTGGCCAGCAAATATGGACTGTTGGGCTCGCTCGCAGCGAAACAGACTTTCGTCAGTGCCGCTGGGGCCTGCAGGTGAATCTCGGTGCGCCGCGCCGGCCGTTCAATCTGGATTGGCACTGCCATGACCCACCACCCTACTCAACAGGACACAAAATTATCGCGACTGGAAGTGCGCCGCCAAGTGGGGGGCCGGGATAGGTCCCCTCTGACCTAACCGCTCTTGTCGTCGGGCTCGGCGAGGATCAGCGACCAGTAAACCTTGTATTTCGAGGCGGGCGTGTACACAGCCGCAATGCCCATACGGGTCGCTCCCGGCAGCAGCATGTTGGCACGGTGTGGATTGGAGTCCCGCCAGCCCGAAAACGCTTCCGCCAGAGTGTGATAGCCAGCGCTGATATTCTCGGCGGCCGTCCTGGCGTCATAGCCCGAGGCCTTTAGACGTTGCACGAATGGTTTGCCCGCTCCGTGATCGAGCTTGTCACGCTTGGCCATGACCTCGGCCTGCGCCTGCGCGAGCCGCATCAGCTCTGGATCGAGCGCAACCGCAGGCAGCCCGTTGTTCGATCGGTATCCGGAGATCATCGAAGCGGCGGCGGACGCGTCGAGTTCGGCACCTAGCTGTGTCAGGTTACGGTAGAAACTCGGCTGGGCCTTCGGCACGTAGGTGTCGGCACAGCCGGCAAGCCAGGCAAAGGCCAGAGTCATTAGCGCCAAGCGAATCGGCTTCATTAACGACGTTCTCCGAATCGATTTGCCCTGCCGAACCCGATATTGTGAGCGCTTGCGTCTACTGGCGTGCAAGGGCAGCGTCAACTAGCATCTCGCAGAACATGCTGTGTGAGGAGAAGCCATGTCCAATCAGCCGATCGCACGCACACCGGGCGCCAAACGCGCCGCGCCGGGCGAATATGTTTTCGATCTTGGGACGATGCAGAAAATAATGGGCGGCCCTGCTTATTCGACAGCGCATGGGCCATGCGTAGAAGGCGATCGCATGATCGTGGGCTTGATGCGCATGAAAGCAGGCACCGGCGCGGAGCCGCATTCGCATCCGAACGAGCAATGGATCTACGTTCTGGAAGGAATTTTTCGTGCCAATATTGGCGGAAAAGAAATCGATGTAACGCCCGGGTCGGTTGTTTACATCCCCGCCAACACGGTGCACGCCGGCAAGGCGACCGCGGATGGCGATGTTGTCTTCTTCACCGTCAAGGATGCGTCACACAGTTTGCACGGCATCAAAGCCACCTGAATTTTGCGCAGCGGAAACTCCGGCAGGATCACGACAGCCGGGGCCTTAAAGCATACGGTCGGTGATACCGGCTTTGGCGTAGAGCGCGTTGATATGCGCCTTGACCTCCGGGTCGGTGTTATCGTGCTCAGGCACGTGAGCCCAGCCGACCTTGGCGCGCGCGTGGAGCGCCATCTCTTCATCCTGCTGTGAAGTACCGCCGGAAATTCCATAGGCGCCCACCAATTCGTCGCCCTTGAACACGGGCGCAGAACCACCACTGGCGGCGATGCGTCCATTGGTCATGGCGGCGAGACTCACCAGCAATTGCGGATTGCGCTCCTTGAACCACTGCTGGATGACAAGCCCGTCCGGAAAACGCGGGCTCATCGATCGGAATGCGGCCACTGTGAAAGCCTTGCCAATCGCGGTTTCCGGCGTAATGAAGCCCGCCTCGTCCATGCGCTCCACCGCGATGAGATGGCCCTCGGCACCGACAACCGCGATCGAAACCGGCACACCCATCACGTCGGCCTTTTCCACCACTGCCTTGATGAATTCACGGCACTCTACAGCACGCAATTTTGTCATCGGACCCTCCGGCTACCAGCCATTAAGTTTTGCTTAACCCGCTATGTCCTGCAATTAACTGCAAAAAAACGGGTTGGGGAATACCGTGTCTAGCCTACCTGGACGCGAACATGGTCGATCACACGTCCGCACAAGCAGCCGCGCGCGGCTGGCGAATGATCATGTTGACCGGCAGCATCGCGGTCGCGGTCAGCTATACCTTGTTTCATTTCGTCTTGCCGGTCGGGACGTGGGTTAGCGTCGCGCCGGAACCCACCGCCTCCTTTTCCTTCGCCGCGCTCGTCGCCGTCCTTGCCATGACGACGACGGCCGCTTTCCTCGCCCGGAAGATGCGCCTCGATAACCTGAGAATGCGGGTCGCGATCAATAATATGTCGCAGGGCTTGTGCATGTTCGATGGCAATGAACGCCTTGTCGTGTGCAACCAGCGGTACATGGAGATGTACAGCCTCTCCGCCGACATCGTTAAGCCGGGCTGCTCTTTGCAAAGCTTGCTCGAATACCGCATCAGAAACGGCAGCTTTTCGCGCGACCCGATCGCCTACCGACGTGAGCTCCTCGGCACCATATCTGCGGGTAAGACGACCGCCTCCGAAGTGAAATCAAAAGACGGACGCGCAATTTCCGTCATCAATCGGCCAATGCCCGATGGCGGCTGGGTGGCAACGCATGAGGACATCACCGAACGGCGAGACGCGGAACGCGAGCGCGTATCGATGCAGGAGCAGCAACAGCGGCGCGCCGTGATCGACCAGGCAATTGCCGCATTCCGGCGCCGGGTCGAGGACCACCTGAAGACCGTGGCTGAAGGCGCCAAGGCGATGCGGTCCACGGCCACCACCCTGTTCAGCAATTCCGGACAAACCTCAAATAGCGCCGACGGCGCGGTATCGGCCTCGAATGAAGCTTCGACGAATGTGGAAACCGCCGCTGTCGCCGCCGATGAACTGTCCGGTTCGATCAACGAAATCGGTCGCCAACTGGCCAAGACGACGGAGATTGTACGCTCGGCAGTCGGCGAAGCGCAGGGCACCAATCATCAGATCACCGCGCTGGCGCAGGCCGCGCAAAAAATCGGCGACGTTATCAAATTGATCCGCGCCATCGCAGGACAGACCAACCTTCTGGCACTCAATGCCACCATCGAAGCGGCCCGCGCCGGCGAAGCCGGCAAAGGCTTCGCCGTGGTTGCCTCCGAGGTCAAGTCGCTGGCGGTGCAGACCGCCAAGGCGACAGAGGACATTTCCAGGCTGATCATGGCCGTGCAGGCGGCAACTTCGAGCGCGGTGTCCGCTATCAGCCGCATCTCTGGCCGAATGCGGGAAATCGACAGCTGTGCGACCGCCGTTTCCGCCGCGGTCGAGGAGCAGAGTGCCGCAACCGGCGAAATTTCACAGAGTGTCGCCAGCGCCTCCGATGGCGCGAAGGTGGTGGTGTCGGTGCTCGGGGAAGTAACCGGTGCCGCCGCGCAAACCCGGCAATCAGCGGAAAACGTCCTCACGGCGTCGCAGGCCGTGGAAGCGGCCGCCGTCGAACTGCGTCGGGAAGTTGAAGGCTTCCTGTCGCGCGTCGCTGCCTGATCAGCCAAAAAGCCCGCTCAGCCCATAAATTAACGCCGCAACGGCTGCTGATGCCGGGATGGTAATGATCCAGGCGGTAACGATCCCCTTCGCCACGCCCCAACGCACCGCGGACACCTTTTTTGCGGCGCCGACACCGATGATCGAGCCGGTAATCGTGTGCGTGGTGGACACGGGAATGCCGAGTTCGGTTGCCGCGAACAGCATGATCGAGCCCCCGGTTTCCGCGCAGAAACCCTGCACCGGAGTGAGCCGCGTGATCTTGCTGCCCATCGTGTGCACGATACGCCAGCCGCCGGCGAGCGTGCCGATTGCTATTGCGGCTTGGCACGCGATCACCACGGAAAAAGGCACGTAGAATTTGGACCCGAGATAGCCCTGCGAATAGAGCAGCACGGCAATGATGCCCATTGTCTTCTGCGCGTCATTCCCGCCGTGGCCAAGCGCGTAGCAGGCAGCCGAGACCAGCTGTGCGCGACGGAAAAAGTTGTCCACGCCGTACGGCGTGAAACGTACGAAGATCCACGATACCAACAGCATCAGAAACAGCGCGAGGACGCAGCCGAGCCCGGGTGCAAGCACGATGCCGCTGACAGTTTTAAAAACGCCCTGCCACACGACGGCCGAAATTCCGGCTTTCGCCAAACCGGCGCCCACCAGCCCGCCAATCAGCGCGTGCGAGCTCGACGACGGAATGCCAAGCCGGTTGGTAATGATCTGCCACGTGATTGCGCCGGCCAAGGCGCCGAAAATGACACGCTCGTTGATGATGTCGGCCTGCACGATGCCGCGCCCGACAGTCTCTGCAACGTGCAGACCAAACACCAGAAATGCGATGAAGTTGAAAAACGCAGCCCAGGCCACGGCATAGTGCGGGCGCAAAACGCGGGTCGAGACGACCGTCGCGATCGCGTTGGCGGCGTCATTCATACCGTTGAGAAAATCGAACGCCAGCGCAATCAGGATCAGCCCAATCAGCAGCGGAAAAGCCAACGTGCCGGCATCCATCGTGTTTGTGCCCTGACCGGACTCAGACGTGCTCGATCACAATGCCGTGCATCACGTTGGCGACATCGTCGAACCGGTCGACGACCTTCTCCAGGTGATCGTAAACTTCATTTCCCACAAAGAACGCCAAACCGCTGCCGCCAACATTCGACCGGTAGAGTTCGTGCAAGCCGATGTCGTGCAGTTCGTCGGCACGGCCTTCGATCGCTGATATCTGCGCGGTCAGGTCGCTGATGTGCCCCGCCTCGGCGCTGATCGATTGCAGCAGTGGCACCGCCTCTCGCACCAGTTGCGCGCATTTCACGATGGCGTCCGCCATCTCGCGCATCTGCGGCGTGAATTCATTGAAGTCGAACAACATGACAGACTTGGCGGTTTTCTGCATCTGGTCGATGGAATTGTCCATCGAGGTGATCAGGTCGCGGATATTGCCTCGATCGAACGGCGTGATGAAGGTGCGGCGCACCGCGATCAGCACTTCGCGTGTAACGTCGTCAGCATCGTGCTCCCGATCCATCACGGTTTGGTAATTCGCTTTAACCGCGGCACCCCCTTCAAGCATGCTACGCAGAGCTTCGGCGCCGGCCAGCACGGCATCGGAATGACGTGCGAACAGCGCGAAGAAGCGTTCCTCCTTCGGCATCAAGGCGTGGAACCAGCGCAGCATGGCAAACCCCGGTGAACGGCTAGAGAACCTAGTCGTTCGGCGTGCGGTAGCGAAATCCGGCAAAACTCGCCCTGTGGAAACATTGACGACGCGGAAACAGCGTGCGCCCAGCGCGGTGCGGGGGTCAACTTTAATATTATGAAAACAAGGACTTCGCAAAGGCGCCCGGTCCGCGCCGCAGCCGAAGATTTGCTGCATCGGCACGCCGGGTCGGCTAGCGTGCTGGCCAACAAATTTTTCGAGGCGGAGACATTTAATGCGGTTGGGCTACTTCACCATGCCTGTGCACCCGATGGGCCGGGACTGGTCGCAGACGCTGCGCGAGGACCGTGAGGCGATCATCCTTGCCGACAAGCTCGGCTTCCACGACGCCTTTATGGGCGAGCACCTGACCGACGCCTGCGAAAACGTCACCAACAGCATGTTGTTCTTGGCAACGCTGATTCACGACACCAAAACCATCAAGCTCGCGACCGGCACCACAAATCTCGCGCAAATGCACCCGGTGGTGATCGCGGTCAATGCGGCAATGTTCGACCACCTGTCGCAAGGGCGTTTCGTGATGGGCATCAGCCCCGGCGCGCTCACGTCTGATTCGGAGGCGGTCGGCATCCTCGACCTGGACCGCAACAAGATCTTCGCCGAGGCAATCGACGTCATACTGGCAGTGTGGGAACGCGATCCGCCCTACGATATTGATTTCCCGGACAACCGTTTCAAGGTCGGCTTTGCGCGCACCGCCGCGCTCGACCTCGGCGTCGGCATCCTGGCGAAACCCTTTCAGAAGCCGCGGCCGGAGATCGTTGGAACCGTGGTGGCGCCATTCTCGCCGGGCGTGGTGCTTATGGGCAGGCGCGACTTCCATCCGTTGTCGGCCAATTTCCTTTTGGCGAAGCATCTCAAGTCACATTGGACCAACTATGCCAAAGGCAAGACCGAGGTCGGCGCCAAAGCCAACATTGCCGATTGGCGCGTGGCGCGCACGATTTTCGTCGCGGACGACGACAAGATTGCAGCACGCTATGGCCACGACGATGCCAGGAGCCCGTATCGATTTTACTTCGAGCAAATGCGCGCAAAGATGAAACGCGGCAACCGGCTCTACGTATTCAAGAGCTACAAGGAGCAATCTGACGACGAGATCACGCTCGATTACGTCATGCAGAACTGCGTGACATTCGGCACTGTCAACAAGGTCGTCGATGAAATCCTCAAGATGCGCGAGGACACCGGCGACTTCGGTGAGTTGGTCTATGCCGGCATGGATTGGGTCGAACCGGCACTCGCCAAACGTTCGATGCAATTAATGGCCGAGGAAGTCATGCCGCGCTTCAATGCTGCAATCAGCAAACCGGCAAAGACCGCGGCGGAGTAAGAGAAGCGCACAGTTTGTGAACTCGAGGAGCGGTCACACCGACAAGGGATCTGTGCCAAGCGCAGCGTAGAGACCGTGACTGGCGCCCTGTGCGAACGAGACGCCCTTTTCGAGCTCGATCGATGCCGAGCGCACACGTTGCGCCTCCGGCTCGGTGGCCGGAACCGCGCCACCTTCCGCAGCCACTTTCGCGGCGCGCAGCAAAATTTTGCGTGTCATGACGATGCCGCTGTCGGTCGCACATAGATGTTCCTTGGTGCGATCCTGAATCGGCCCCATGCTTTCCTGGATAGAGGCGTCCTGCATTGCGATTCCATCCACGCCCGTCGACGAATGGCCGTGGCGCTGTGACTCGCGATCCATCAGATAGTTGTTCGCCTTGTTGGCGAGCGGAATAAAGGTGCCTGGCACGTATTTGACGTGGATGCCCTCGCCGTCCTGCATCGCGGAGATTTCCGATTTCGTCAGTGCGCGCTTGGGATGATAGTTGATGCTCCAGGCCCAGCAGGTTTCGTCGTCGATCGGCACCCAGGCATGCGCGCCCAACGGATGACCGGCCCGCGGCGGTATGATCGAATACCAGGGCACGATCCAGGGCGTGATGCGCCAATAATACTTGCCACCATCGGCATTGCGCCGCGCCCCGATCAGCAAGCCGCCCGGGAATTCCTCGACCTCGAACAACGGCATACGGTCCTGCTCGTTGTAGACATTCCCCTTCGAACCTTTGAATAGCGGATCCTTGTTGAGCTCGGACCCATGCAGCCATGACACATGGCTGGAATCGATGCCGCCTTCCATCGCCTGAAGGTAGTTGCACTCCTGCAAGCGCTTGGAGACGAAGCGCTGCGGCGGCTCGACATCGGTCCATTCCAGAGCCGGCGGCGGCGGCTGCATGGCCGGCGGGCCCATGTAGGCCCAGACCATTCCGGCCTTCTCGATACAGGGATATGATTTCAACTTGATGTTCTTGCGGAAGCCGCTTTCTTCCGACTCCGACGGAAGATCGACGCATTGGCCGGTCACGTCGTATTTCCAGCCATGATAGGGACAGCGGAGGCCACATTCTTCGTTCTGTCCAAACCAGAGCGAAACCCCTCGATGGGCGCAGAATTCATCGATCAGACCGATTTGTCCCTTGCTGTCGCGAAAGCAAACCAGGCTCTCACCCATCAACTTGACGCGTACCGGCGGGCAATCGGGCTCGGGAATTTCCGATGCCAGAAGAAACGGCGCCCAGTAGCGCCGCAGCAACTTGCCCATGAATGTTCCCGGACCGACGCGGCTCAGCTGATCGTTCTGTTCACGCGACATCATGGCGACGTTCCCTCAAGTCTTTGCTATGTTCCTGGCACGCGGCGGCCATTATATGCAGCCGCACCGGTTACGGAAGCCAAGTGCCATGCCTTTGCCGCGCATCGCCATTGCAACCGGAGACCCCGCCGGAATCGGCCCGGAGATTGCGCTTAAGGCGGCGATCGATCCGCGCGTCCGCAATCTATGCCGCCCTCTGCTGGTGGGTGACCCGGCGGCGGTGGAATTGCATGCTCGCGCCGCCGGCCTGTCGCCCACCTTGCACGTGATCGAAAAGGCATCTGGTGCGGATTGGACGGACGGAGCCGTCAATTTGCTGGACGCACGCGACGGCAGCAACACGACGATTCGAATCGGCACCGTTGATGCCGCTTACGGCCGTGCGTCGCTGGCGAGCGCAAGCCGGGCCATCAAAGCTGCGCTGGCCAAGGAGGTCGAGGCTGTCGTGGCGGCGCCGCAGACGGAGCGCTCAATCGCCGCGGCAGGTATTGCCTTCGATGGCTATCCGTCGTTCGTCGCGCGCGAGACCGGCACCCCGGTCAACGATGTCTACCTGATGATCTGTTTCGACCAATCCCGGATCGTACACGCGACGCTCCATGTCAGCGTGCGGAAGGCGGTTGAATTGATCACCGCGGAGCATATCGAACGCGTAATCCGGATCACAGATTTATCATTAAAAAAACTTGGCATCGCCCGTCCTAAGATCTTTGTCAGCGGGCTCAACCCTCACGCCGGCGAAGAAGGACTGTTCGGCCGCGAAGAAATCGAAATCATTGAGCCGGCGATTCACCAGACGGCCAAGGATGGAATCGATGTATCGGGTCCCTTTGGTGCCGACACGATGTTCCGCAAGAAGGGGGCCGACGCCTTCATCGTAATGCTGCATGATCAAGGCCACATCGCCGCCAAGCTGCAAGCGTTCAACCGTACCGCCGGTCTTTCGATCGGCTCGCCAATTCTATTTTCGTCAGTGGCGCATGGCAGCGCTCATGACATTGCCGGAAAAGGCCAGGCTGATCCCGGTGCGATGATCGAGGCGATCACGCGGTTGGCGCGCGTCAACTCGCAAGGACGCGACGGCTAAGGATTAAGGAGCGGGATGCTGGTCGCATCGGGCGGCTTCGGAATCGACTGCAAATAAGCGTAGATGTCCGCAAGATCGCCGTCGGAGAGAATTTTCTCACTGTAGGGCGGCATGGCGCGATTTGTCGAACGCACGAAAGCGTAAAACGTTTCTCGAGGCAGCGGATCGGGTGCGAGGCGCTTGCCGCCGCTCGTCATGATCGAGCCCTGCCCCATCGTCCCGTGACACTGCCAACAGCCGTTTTGAATGAAAGCCGTCTTGCCATGTTCGGCCGATGCGGCAAGAGCGCCGTTTTGTCCGACGTTGAGCGCGGCAGCCAACCCCAGCGCGATCATCCACATTCGCATCACGGCACCTTCAACGCGGCTGCGTCACGACATCGACCAGCGCAGGCTCGCCGGCCTTGACCACCTGCACCGCCTTTTTGAGCGCTGGCGCAAGTTCACCTGGGTCGGTTATCGGACCGGCCGACCACATCCCCATCGAACTCGCCAGCTTGCCGTAGTCGATGGTCGGATTTTCGAGACGCGTGCCGACCGGACCTATGTCGTTGCGAAGGCTGGCGACGCGGTCGCGGCGGTTCGACATGCGCTGAACGTGCATCACCTCCTGATGATAGCCGCGATTATTGTGCATCACAGACAACAGCGGGATCTTGTGCCGTGTCGCGGTCCACAACACGCCAGGCGCATACATGAAGTCGCCATCGGGCTGGAAATTGACCGAGAAGCGTCCGGCGTCGCGGTTGGCGAGTGCGGCGCCGACCGCTCCCGGCAAATTGTAACCAACGCCAAAGCCGCCCGGTCCGCCGATATGGTGATAGTGCTTGTCCATCGGCCACAGTCTGGTCGGCCAGCTCGACAGTTGTCGGTCGGCGCCGACCGACGACCAGTCGAGATCCTTGATCTGCGCATAGACTTCCATCGTCATGCGCGCGGTACTGATTGGGCTGGCGTCCCATGCGTACGAGGCGGCCTGCCGGGTACGCATGCGCGCCTCGCTCCAGGCTTTCTTCATGCCAGCGCCGCGCGCCTCGATCGCGGCCTTGCGCTCGGATGGCAGCGCCTGTTTCACGGCCTCGATGAGCGCCGGCATTGTGGCTTCCGCATCGCCCGCCATGTCGACGTCCACGACCTGGAAACGCTGGAAGTCCTGGTAGTTCGATTTTGTGTTGAGCTGGACGGAATTGATGCTGATGAGCCTTGCATTTGGCTTGATGCGGGATTCCTGCAAGCCCACGCCGTCGTTGTCGCCGTTGTCGATGAACCCGTTGACCGTGGCCCAGTAGTCCGAAAGTTCGAGGCCCAGGATCACGTCGGCGTCCTTGATCAGCGCTTGGGCCCGCGAGTTCTGCAGCAAATAGTGGGTATTCGGGAAATTCATCCGGCCTTTTTGATCGATGACAGGCGCTTGCAATATTTCGGCAAGTTGAACGAGCCATTTTATGCCGTCCGCCGTGCGCGCGTACTTGTCTGCGATGATCACCGGATGCTCGGCCCCCACAAGCAGGCGCGCGGCTTCACGGACCGCGTTCATCTCGCCTTGCGGCGGTGCGGTCGGCACGTAGCGTGGAATACTGAGCTTCGCGCGCTCATGCGTCGTCTCTTCTTGCAGGCCGGCATGCAGCGCGATCATCACCGGCTCATGCGGCGGCGTCATCGCCAACTTGTAGGCGCGCACTGTCGACTGCGCGAAGTGCTGCAGCGATACTGGCTGGTCGTCCCATTTGGTGAAATCGCGCACCAGCGCGTTGATGTCCTGCGCCGAATGGAAGGTCGGCACCCCGGGCGGGCGCTTGGAGGCATCAAGATCCGTGCCACCCATCACGATCACCGGCACGCGGTCACACCAGGCGTTGTAGATGCTCATGGCCGCGTGCTGCAGACCGACGGTGCCATGACACAACACCAGGAGCGGTTTGCCGGCGATCTTGAAATAGCCGTGCGCCATCGCCACCGAGGATTCCTCGTGCGTACAGGTAAGAAACTCGGGCTTCTTGTTGCCACCGTAGTTGATCAGGGATTCGTGCAAGGCGCGGAAGCTCGATGCCGGATTGCACGGCAAATATTCGATGTCGAGTGATTTGATGACATCGACCATGAAGTCGGAGTTGGGTATTCCTCCGGCCTGCAGCGACGGTTGCGGCGTCGCGGTTTCCGCCGCGGCGACCACCGCGTTGGGCCGCAGCGCCGATGGCCGGGGTGAGGCTGGCGGAACCGACGGGGCCACGGCGTTGGACGCGTCGGCCGCCAGCGGCGCACTCGCCGCGCCGGTGACCGCCACGCCGGCCAGGAATTTGCGCCGATTCAATCGGGTTTGCGATAGCACACGCGCCATGTCCGCCTCCGTTCAATATCGAGGCTCCGCCCCGAAGCTGCTCGGGCCGTGCAGGTGGCAATGTTAGTGTAGTAGAGAGGGGCGCGCCACGGCCGCGATGCCGGTCTAACGCACGGGCGGCAGCGGCGAGGATGTAATCGCGGTGGAGTTGCTGCGCGGCACGGTGCCCGTATTGACCGGTGGCGCAATATTGGCTGGCCCGCTTGCCGGCGCCGGCGCGCCCGCAGCTGGCTGCATTCCCGTGTTGGCGACGTGCTCAGGCGGCTTGCCTCCTGGAAGCACCACAACGCGCGTGCCGACCTGCACGCGGCTAAACAGATCCTCGATGTCTTCATTCAACAGGCGGATACAGCCCGACGACACGAAGGTGCCAATGGTCGAGGGCTGATTGGTGCCGTGAATGCGGTACAGCGTCTTGCCGAGATAGAGGGCGCGCGCGCCAAGTGGATTGCCTGGGCCACCCGCCATGAAGCGGGGCAGATAAGGCTGGCGATCGATCATCTCGGACGGCGGGTGCCAATCCGGCCATTCCGACATCCTGCTGACGCGCTCGGTACCGGCCCAGGTAAAACCTTCGCGGCCGACGCCGATGCCGTAGCGGAGCGCTTTGCCGCCACCGAGCGCCAGATAGAGGTATGTGTTTGATGTATCGATGATGATTGTTCCGGCTGGCTCCTTGGTGCCAAAATCCACCAGCTGCTTCTTCAGATTCGGCGGCAGTTCCTTTGGCTGGCCGGTTTCCGGCCGATCCTCCGGGGGCAATGCTGCGGTCGCAGACGGCGACGATCCCTGCGGCGCGACGCCTATACCAGCCGGCGGACGCACCTCGTCCGGATCGTTGGCTATCGGGGAGGCCGCACCGGGCGCCATCGCTGGCGGCCGTTGAGGATCAAACTGATGGCCATATCCGGTTGGGCGCTGCTCGCGCGAGCCGAATAGACCGGTCGGGGGCGGCAGCGGCGGGTCCTCATCCGGATAGGGAAAAACGCGGCTCGGAGTTCCACGCTGAACTTGGCCAGGACGCGCCGCACGGCCAGGCGGCGGAAGCACATCCTCATCGTCATAGCTGCCCATGACAGGCGGCAGCCGTTCTTCATAGATCACTGGCGGGGGCAACCGCTGCTGCTGGCCCAGCGCGGGCGCAGCCGTGAAGGCCGCCGCAACCGGTAGCGTCAGCAGAAATGCAGCAGAAAGTCGGACCATTATCCACCTTTGGTGGCGAAGCAGCCCCAAACCGGGCCCTGATTGCCCCGGGATGAAGGCACATTCAAGACCAGAATACGGCCATCTCGTTAACGTGCCTTTGCCGGCGCCTCAGGTTTTTTTTGCCTCTCCTGCGAGTACCTGTTTGGCAACGCGGTGGCAATCCACCGCGGCCGGGAACCCGCAGTAAACGGCGACCTGACGCAAAATGGCGGCAAGCTCCTGCGGGGTCAGCCCATTGCGCAGTGCGCCACGGAAATGCGCCTCGAACTCGTGCATCCGGCCGAGGCAGGCAATCATGCCAAGATTGAGGATGCTGCGCTCGCGTGGCTTGAGGGCGTCATCGCCCCACACCGCACCCCAGCAGTAAGTGGTGAGCAGCTCCTGGAATTGCCGGTTGAAGTCGTCCGTATTGGCAACGGCACGGTCCACGTATTCGTCCCCGAGCACCTTCCTGCGCATTGTCATTCCACGGTCGTACAGTGCCTTGTCCATCGTCGAACCTCCCGAACGGTGTTGATTGTCTCGCGAATACCCCATGTTGACAGAACTTGAGCGATTTCGTCCATTCTTGCGCCAAAGAACAAATTGAAACGAAGACGGGAGGAAACATCATGCGGACCACATCCACGCGCGCCATCCAATTCTCTCTTGTCCTCGGCATTCTGGCCTTCGCGGCTAACTACGGAGTACCGAAGGCTGCGAGCCAGGACGCCGGTTGGGTCACACTATTTGACGGCAAGAACCTGGCCGGATGGGACCAGGTCGGCGAATCGAACTGGCGCGTCGAGGACGGCGCTATAGTCGTCGACAAGATGGCGGGCAAGGAAGCCGGCTACCTGGTGAGCAAGAATTCATACAAGAACTTCGTAGTGCGGGTCGAATTCTGGCCGAGCGACAATGCCAACAGCGGCATCTATTTCCGCTGCCTCGATCCGAAAAAAATCACCGACCGGACCTGCTATGAAGCCAATATCTTCGACCAGCGTCCTGACCCGAGCTACGGCACCGGCGCAATCACGCGTTATATCGAGGTCGATCCAATGCCGAAGGCTGCCGACAAGTGGAACACGTATGAGGTCACCGCCAAGGGGCGTGACATCACGGTCGTGCTCAACGGACAGACGACGGCGAAGCTGCGTAACGGCATGTTTGACGAGGGGCCGATTGCGCTACAGCACGGTGCGGGGGCAATCAAGATTCGCAAAGTGG
Source organism: Pseudolabrys sp. (assembly GCA_036496445.1). GTDB lineage: Bacteria > Pseudomonadota > Alphaproteobacteria > Rhizobiales > Xanthobacteraceae > Pseudolabrys. Next base: position 79,036 of record DASXLC010000087.1, read on the forward strand.
AGATCAAACCGCTGTAAGGAGGCAAGCCAGCGGATTGGCGTGACCGGATGGACGTAGCGATTGTCGGCGGCGGCATTTGCGGGCTCTCGCTCGCACTTAATCTCAAGGAGCGTGGAATCGCCTGCCGCGTCTACGAGCGCGCGCCGGAGATCAAGCCGCTCGGCGTCGGCATCACTCTCCTGCCGCATGCGATGCGCGAATTCAGCACGCTCGGGCTTGGCGATGAATTGCTCGAGGCCGGCATCGAAAACCAGGACTGCCGTTTCTTCAACCGCTTCGGACAGCTGATTTACCGCGAGGAGCGTGGAAAGTTCGCCGGCTATCCGTTTCCCGAAGTTGGCATCCATCGCGGGAGGCTGCACGTCATCCTGTATGAGGCTGTACAAAAGCGTCTCGGCCAGAATGCGGTCTTAACCGATTGTGAATGTGTCGGCCTTGATCAGGATGACAGCGGCGCGACCGTCCATTTCAAGCAAACCAGCACTGGCACACCACGCGAAAGCGTCCGCTCAGATCTGGTCGTAGCCTGCGACGGCATCAATTCGGCTTTGCGCAAGCAATTCTATCCGAACGACAAGATTGCGTTTTCGGGAATCAATACATGGCGCGGAGTGACTCGTCGCAGGCCGATCTTGGGCGGCCGCACGTACATGCGGGTCGGTTCGATTCTCACCGGTAAGATTGTGATCTATCCGATCGTCGACGACGTGGATGGTAGCGGCAATCAATTGATCAACTGGATGGCCGAGATCAAGCGCGACACCACCGAGCAGAACGACTGGAACAAAGCGGGCAATCTTGCCGACTTCTTTCCCCTCTACGAGAGTTGGCGTTTCGACTGGCTCAACGTGGCGCAGATGATCCGCGATGCCGACCAGATCCTCGAATATCCGATGGTGGACAAGGATCCGATCGATCGTTGGACGTTTGGCCGCGTCACACTCGCCGGCGATGCCGCGCACCCGATGTATCCACGCGGCTCCAACGGCGCAGCTCAGGCGGCGATCGACGCGCGCACGCTTGCCGACCTGTTGACGAAAAATTCCGATCCGCGCGAGGCACTCAAAGCCTATGAAGCTGCGCGGATCGGACCGGCGGCCAAAGTGGTGCGCACCAATCGAGAGCAGCCACCGGATTTCATCAATATCAAAGTCGAGGCACTGGTCGGTGACAGACCTTTCGACAATCTCGACAAATACATCACGCAGGACGAGTTGCGTGCCCTATCGGAGAACTACAAACGTATCGCCGGTTTTGCCTTGACCGATGTGCCCCCGCGGGGATGATCTGCCTAGTTCTCGGCGATCCGATACCCGATGCCCGGCTCGGTCAAAATAATCCGTGGGTCGTCGGGATGATCTTCAATCTTCTGCCGCAGCTGGCCGACATAGACACGCAGATATTGCGTATCCTCCGTATGCGCCGGGCCCCACACCGCAGTGAGAATCTGCTTATGGGTCACCACGCGGCCGGCATGCCTGGCCAGGAACGACAGAAGCTCAAATTCCTTTGGCGTGAGCTTGAGCTCGGCGCCTGCACGGCTCGCACGATGGCGCACCGCGTCCACTTCGAGATTTCCGACCCGCAGCACGGGAATTTCCGATTTGCGCTGCATCCGATGCCGCAGCGCCGCCCGCATCCGGGCGAGGAGTTCACCGACGTTGAAGGGCTTGTTGACGTAGTCGTCGGCACCGAGATCGAGCGATTCAATCTTTTCGGTTTCCCGTTCGCGCGCTGACAGGACGATAATGGGAAGGTCGGACCATTCTCGCGCCCGTCTGATGATATCCTTGCCGTCCCCATCCGGCAGCCCCAGATCAAGCAGGACGACATCGGGTGTCTCGGCGGCAATCCGTTTAATACCCTCTGCGATCGTCCCGGCACTTGTCATTTCATAGTTGTTGGCTTCGAGCGCCGGCTTGAGAAAGCGGAGGATTGCAGCCTCATCGTCAATGACCAGCACGCGAATTTTTGCGCTCATGCCGGAGGCTCTTCGCGCGGGAATGTCATGATAAAGCGTGCGCCCCGGCCGTTCTCGGCGGGGCTTTCTCCTTTAATCGCACCGCCATGAGCCTCCATAATCCCCTTGGCAATAGCGAGGCCGAGGCCAGTGCCAGGCCCGCCGTCCGGGCCACCACCTTCCGGCTCGCCTCCCTTGGCGAACTTTTCAAAAACATACGTCAGCCCATCGGACGGAATGCCAGGCCCATCATCGGTAATGCGCAGCGTAACGCTATGCGGCGCAACGTTGGCATCCAGCAGAACATGCGTTTCGGCAGGGGTGTGCACAATTGCGTTGGCAACAACATTTCCAATGGCCTGTTCGGCCAACGTGGCATCAGCTCGTACCATCGGAAGATCGGCCGGCAGGTTGATCTCGATACGCTGCCGCGCTCCGTGCCGACGTGCGGCACTAACCACGCGCTCGGCCACCTCTCTCAGGTCGATCCAATCGCGACGCAGTTCCAATGCGCCTGCGTCGATCCGGGTGATCGCCAGAAGATTGCGCACCATTTCATCAAGGTCTTCGGCTTCCTTCTTGATTTGGCCGAGCAGATCTTTCTTCGCTGTTTCGTCCAGTTGATTTCCGTAGTCGATCAGGCTGGTGGCCGAACCGAGTATTGAGGACAACGGAGTGCGGAAGTCATGCGAGACAGACGCCAACAATGTGTTACGCACGCGCTCGGTCTCCGTGGCAGTCTTTGCATTGACCATGTCACGAGCGAGCGAGGCGCGTTCCAAGGCGGCCGCCGTCTGTTCGACGAGGGTAGCGAGCAAAGCGCGCGCTTCGGAGTCGAGTGGCGGTGCATCCTGCTCCTTGGAGACCCCGATCACGCCTAGCGTCCTCGTGCCAATACGAAGCGGGACGAAATACCAGGGAATAATCGGCAATGTGCCGGTGTCAGCACCGGCCGGCTCGACGTGGTTGTAGGCCCATCGCGCGGCCGTCATCGCTGCAGCGTCAAGAGTATCTTCGGGCGGCCACGCCGCAATGAGCACAACATCGTCACCTTGCGCCAGCAAGACTACAACCGGACGGCCCAGGCTTGCATGGATCTCGCTGGCAGCGCCTTCCGCCACGGCATCGAGTGTCGCCAATCCGGACAAACGCCGTGTAAATTCGTACAATCGGCGCATCGCACGCATGCGGCTCCCAGAAATTCTTGCCTGTTCCCGCACGCGACCGGCCAGTGCCGAACTGATGACGGCGACGACCAGAAAAATTACCAGTGCCAGCAGTTCATACGGCTCGGCAATCGTGAATGTATAGAGCGGCGGGATGAAGAAAAAATTATAGACGAAGAATGACAAAACCGATGCGTAGATCGCCGGCCAGATGCCGAAACTCATGGCCGTCACAAGAACAGCCAGCAAGAATACGATCGAGAGATTGGGAATTGGCGTGATTTTGGTAAGCGCCTCACCGACAGCGAGCGCCGCGGCAACAGCAAGGGTGGCATACAGGAAATGCAATGGAGCAAGGGCGAGAGTTTTCGGCCATCGCAGAAGGGGTGTCCTCGCGGCCGCCTCCGCTTCCCGCGTGACGAGGTGAATGGCAATATCTTCCGTGCGCCGCACCAGCTCGTGCGGCAGCGATCGGCGCAACAACTCGCTCACGAAACTGTCTCGTGACCGGCCAATCACGATCTGGGTGACGTTCTCGAATTTCGCAAAACGCAGCAGCTCCGCCGGCAGATCAGAACCGCTCAGCGTTTGCGTTTCAGCGCCGAGACTTTCGGCCAATTTCATCGCTTCATCCAACTTTTGGCGAGCGGCCGCGTCGAGGTTCGTGCCCGGCCTTTCCACAGTGACCGCGATCCAAGGCGCATCCATCAGGTCGGCCAGCCGCTTGGCCGCCCGTACGACCGTAGGAGATATCGGATCCGGACCGATGCAAGCCAAAATACGCTCGCCCGCAGCCCAAGGGCCTTCAATGGCCTGCGCCTGCATGCGTTCGACCAGGTCGGCATCGACCCGCTCGGCTGCGCGTCGCAACGCAAGCTCACGCAAAGCCGTCAGATTTTGCGGCTTGAAAAAATTCTCAACCGCGCGCGCCGCGGTATCCTCGACATAGACCTTGCCTTGGGCGAGCCGTTTGAGCAGCTCGTCGGGCGGGAAGTCGACCAGCACGATCTCATCGGCCCTGTCGAATACTGTATCGGGCACAGTTTCACGTACCCGCACCTTAGTAATCTTCTGCACGACATCGTTAAGGCTCTCGAGATGCTGGATGTTAAGCGTGGTCCACACATCAGTGCCTGTTACTAGCAGTTCGTCGATGTCCTGCCATCGCTTCGGATGCCGACTGCCGGGGACATTGGTGTGGGCATACTCATCGACCAGCAGTAGGCTCGGCCCGCGCGCCAAGGCGGCGTCCAGATCAAACTCCTTCATGACTTGATTGCGATATACGATAGGTGTGCGCGGAAGAACCTCGAAGCCTTCGGTCAATTGCTCTGTTTCACGTCGGCCATGGGTTTCGATCAAGCCGGCAACAACGTCGCGCCCACCAAATTTCTCGGCGCGAGCGGAGGAGAGCATCGCGTAGGTCTTTCCAACGCCTGGCGCAGCGCCGAGAAAAATCTTCAGACGCCCGCGCCCTTCCTTCTTGGCGAGCGAAAGGAGCGCATCAGGCGACGCTCGTTGTGCCTCGTCAGTGGGCATTCGACTCCTTAAGGGAGCCAATCTACGGCTTCAATCCGTCCAGCGCGAGGTT
>DASXLC010000088.1:0-34351 GCA_036496445.1 Pseudolabrys sp.
CTCTTCGAGGAATGGTGGAAGCCGCGGTTTGCGCAACAAGATTTCGTTTTGGGCAGGGTTGAATTCAAGGCCGAGAGAAGATTGCAGAAGCAGGAGTGGCGTACCTGCGGCCCAGGCCTGCGGCGAGCAGGCGACCGGATAAAGTGTCGGCCCCCGCTCGCGGCCGCGTTGGAAGCCGCAATAGAGTTCGGGCAGTCGGCGCAGGTCCATGTAGGCTGCGGCATCGAACAGGCCTTTGAACACGCGATCAATCGCATCCTTGTGCCCATACCGTGCAAAGCCAGCCGCGATTAACGAATTGTCGTGGGGCCAGACCGAGCCGTTGTGATACGACATTGGATTGTAACGCGGCTCGTCACGCGCCACCGTACGGATTCCCCAGCCGGAAAAAAACGACGGACGCATCAGGTCGCGCATCACGGCGTCCGCGCGCTCGGGCGCTGCAATTCCGCTGAACAGCACCTGTCCAGCATTCGACGTCCGCACGCGGCATGGGCGCTTCTGTCCGTCGAGCGCGAGCGCATAGGTGCCGATGTCGGCGCACCAGAACGCCGCCTCGAATTGTTCGGCGAGCTTGGTAGCCTGAGCGTCGAGCGCGTGGCCACGCGCTTGCATGCCGAGCCGGCGTGCCGCACGCGCCGCCAAGCGTTTCGCCAAATAAACATAGCCCTGCACCTCGCAGAGCGCGATTGGTCCCTGCGCGAGCGAGCCGTCGGCGTGGAAGATCGCGTCGTGCGAATCCTTCCAGCCCTGGTTTACGAGGCCTTTCTCGTCTGCACGGCGATACTCGACGAAACCATCCCGGTCGGGATCGCCCGGTCCGTCGATCCAGCCGAGCGCTGCATCGACGTTCGGCCAAAGCTCGCGAAGCGTTTCGATGTCACCGGTATGTTCGGCATAAAGCCCGGCCAGCATCACGAAAAGCGGCGTTGCATCTACGCTGCCATAATAAAGACCGAACGGCACTTCGCGTAGCGCCGCCATTTCGCCGCCACGCATTTCATGCGGGACCTTTCCCGGCTCGGCGTCGGCGCGCGGATCGAATGTGGCGGCTTGAAAAGCGGCGAGCCGCCGCAGCACACCCTTGGCAATACGGGAATCGCACCACAGCATTTGCAGCGCAGTGATGATCCCGTCTCGGCCAAATGTGGTCGAGTACCAGGGAATGCCGGCGTAAGGGTAAGGCCCCTGGGCCGTGTCGGTGGTCAACATTGCGAGGTCCGCCATCGAGCGGCACATCACCTCATTGAAAATCTGGTTTGAGCTGCTGATCGTGGCCATGCCACGGCTGGCCGTCTGGTGCGCATGGAACGCCGCCCGCAGACCCCTACGAAATGGAAGGGCGACGTTTTCTTCAACGCCGGGCTCGCATCTGACCGTCACATAGACCGACCTGGATTCGTTCGGCTGCAACTCGAAGACGTAGGATGCGGCGCTGCCGGAGAGTTGCTCTGGGACCGGGTCAAACAGCACCGTCGTACGCAGCCGTTTGCCATCGAGGCCTTGGTAGTTCAGCACAACCTTGCTCTCGCCGACGTCGAGGTTTGCGATGCCCCGGCGAGCACGGCGTAGTCCCCGCACTTCGAACAGATCGGCGAAGTCGCTGCCGAATGCGACCGAAAGCCGGACGTCAAAGGGGACATTGCCGTGATTGTGCATGCGCAGGCGCTGATAAGCGACACCACGCAAAAGAAAAAAGGTACGCACGACATGCAGCACGTCTTTCGGCTGGCTGAGCTTCTGATCAAGAAAAATGTCGGGATTCGTCAGATCGACGATAAGGATAGAGTTGTCGTCGCGGACATTCGAGCCCAGCAGCAAGGGTTGCGAGCCGTTGAGCAGTATTTCGAGGTGCGACAGATAGCGGGTGTCGCAAAAGAAGATCCCGTCGGGCCCGCCAGGCGTTGCGCCAATGTCGGCGTGGCTGTCGAGCACGGCGAAGCAGTCGCCCTGCTTCAGGGTGCGGCGGGGCCGTGTCGAGGATCCCGTCCCGGGGATGTAGAACGGAGTCTCCGGAGTTTCCTCGATCAGCGTTTCGGTCGTGCTTGGGCTAAGCAATCTAAAGCCTTAGGTCGGTAGCATGCTTGCCGTCCGGCAATGCACGCTGGCGTTCCTGTTCGTGGCGGGCGCCGGCTTTCGTCGATGCGAGCAGCTTATGATAGACGCGGACATAATCCTTCGCCATCCGTGTGGCGGAAAAGCGTTGTTCGAACCGCTGGCGCACCTTTTTCCGGTCGAGCGCGATGACCCGCGGCAACGCCGTGATCGCCTCTTCCATACTGTCAACAATGGCTCCGGTGAGGCCGTCCTCGATGATTTCCGGCACCGAGCCGCATCGGAAGGCCAGGACTGGCGTGCCGCAGGCCATGGCCTCGATCATGGCGAGCCCGAATGGTTCCGGCCAGTCGATAGGAAATAGCAGCGCCTGCGCACCGCCAAGAAACTCCGACTTCTGGTGGTCGTTGATCTCGCCGATGAATTCGACTCCTCCGCCCGCGAGGAGTGGCTCAATCTGTGTTCGGAAATAGACCTCGTCGACGTGGTCCACCTTGGCCGCGATCTTGAGCGGAACTCCCAGTGCCCGCGCAATCGCGATGGCGCGGTCCGGACGTTTCTCCGGAGAGATGCGGCCGAGAAAGGCGAGATAGCCGTGAGCCTCGGCAGCCGCGCGATGCAAGCTCACTGGGATGCCGTGGAGGACGGTGCCCGCAAAATGAATGTTCGGTACGGGGGCGCGCTGGGCGTTCGAGATCGAGACCAGCGGCATGTCGTTGAACCCCGCATAAAGCGAGTGCAGATCAGGGAGGTCCTGGCGGCCGTGCAGCGTCGTGACAGTGCGGCCCGCGATGTCCCGAAACAGGGGGAAATGGAATTGATCGATGTGGAAATGCAGAATGTCAAACTCGTCGGCTCGTTGACGGACGCGATCGAGCATCAGCATGTAATAAGGGATCGTGTCGCGCACGCTGGCGTCGAGACGGAGCGCCTTGGGTACGCAGGGAACGAGATTGGCCGCGGTGATTGAGTCGCCGCTCGCGAACAGAGTGACGTCATGGCCGAGTGCGACAAGTTCCTCTGTAACGTAGGAGACGATACGCTCGGTGCCGCCGTAAAGGCGTGGAGGGACGCTTTCGATGAGGGGCGCGATCTGCGCGATTTTCATTGTTATTCTTTCTAAAAACTACAATGGCAATGCTCTTTCGCCCGCTTGGTTCCGGGCAAACTCCCTCCTCCGTCGTTCGCCTTGCTCTTTTTGGTGCCCACCAACGGTATATGGAGGCGCCCAGGTCGGATTGCTGTAGCCCCAGACGACGAGATCGACCTTTATTTTGGTTATTGCACGCCGGCACTTAGCGGACGTCTCGCTCGGCCCACCGAATGTCCGCTTTCGGCGGTAAGGCGAACATCACGCGGACATGCCGCATGACCGCCTTAGCGCTTGTGCCGGGCGCACTTCGCGCTTTGTCTGCCGAGCGGTCAATTCTCGCTCGGCTTGCCCTCGATCTTCGGCAATTGGTCCGGACTTGCTGTTTTGGGCTGGGCGCTCGCCCGATGGGCCAGTTCGACGGTCAGCCGCTCGGCCGCTTCCGACGACATCTGGCCAAGGATATCCGACATCCTGCGCGGATTGATCTGGGTCGATACGTCGACCAGAATCTTCATGTCGAGGCGATCGAAAATGCGCGCCGCGTCTTTCGGCTTCATGTTCTCGTACATGGAGACGATGCTCTTGAAGCGCTGAACCTCCATCTTGTCGCGCGTTCCCATCGCGGTGTTGACGCGGCCCTCGGTATCCTTGAGTTCGGTGACCTTGTCTTCCAGCCGCTTTTCGGCAGCCTTGATCAGGCTTTCGCGCATCTCCAGTTCGCGGTTGCGGGTGTCCAGTTCTTGCCGGCGGGTCTGCAATCGCTCAAGCACCGCCCGCTCGCCGGGAGATGCAATGCGGCCCGGCTCAAGTGGAATGGCCGCGCCGCCGACTTCCAGTTTCGGAGATTCCGGCGGCTTGTCACTGATCTTGAGTGCCGGGTCGCTCGGCTTTTCCTCCGCACCGGTTGAACCGGTGATATCGCCGCGGGCCGTATTGAAGTTGAACATCTCCCGTGCCCAGGGCTGCTTCGATGACGCTGTGCCGGGTTTGCCTTGCTTGTCGGTCAGAACAATCCGCGGGTATTCCGGCACGCTCTCCGGCGAAGTGACCTGCAATTCGGTCTTGTAGTGCGCCTGCATCCGCTCGGCGAGCGTATAGCCGCCGTCGAAGACCAAGCCCGAAACTTTCAGCGCGAGCAGACTGATCGTGGCAAAAAGCACGATCGGGATCAGTCGCACGTCGCGCAGCACGCGGCTCATGCGGCCTGGCCACCCACCCGATACCGAGTGCGATCGGCGAAGGCTTGCGCCGCGGCCGCTACCGCGTTGGCATTTTGCAGCGCCGGCGAGTCACCGGGCGGCCGCGAAACACCGGCGATGCGCACGAGCCGAGCCAGCAATTGATTGCCCGCCGTGAGATGCAGATCGAGTTCCGCCGCGAGCACTTCGCCACGATCCAGTCGCTCGCCCAAAGCTTGCTCGCCCTGCTGCATCGTCGCCTTCAGGCCGCCGATGGCGCGGTCAGCGATCTCGGTAGCCGTTACGAGCTCCGAAATGGTCGCACGCAGCGACTGCTCATCGGCCTTCAGCAGGCGAAGTTGCTTGTTGAGTCGAACGCAATACAGGATCGTGAGCAGAAGAAGGACCGAGACCATTGTCTCGACCAGGAAACCGTAATGATAGCTCACGGTACCTCCAATGGGGTGGTTGTCGTTGTCTCGTCGGCTTTTTCGAACATGGCGAAAGTGGTGCGCGGCTTGCGAAGCGGTTTTGCGACGCGGACTGCCACCCGATCGCCAACTCGGCCCATGCGGCCTTCGGTCAGTGTGATGTCCCCGCAGCGAACGGTCACCATCGCGTCCGGCTTGATTTCGAGCATCAGCGTATCGCCGACGTTGAGACCCATCATGCGCCGCAACGGCAACCGTGCTTCGTAGAGAACAGCGTCGACCCCAATGCGCGCCTGACCGATTTCGGTCGCGAGATGACCTTCCCAGATCGGATCGCGGCCGAACTTCTCGCCCATGAACATCTGCAGCAGGACGGCGCGGATCGGCTCGATTGTCGCGTAGGGCAGAAGCAGTTCGATGTTACCGCCGCGATCTTCCATGTCGATGCGCAGGCGCACCAGGATTGCGGCGTTGGCGGGCCGCGAGATCGCGGCAAAGCGCGGGTTGGTTTCGAGACGATCGATATTGAATTTGACCGGTGACAGCGGCTTGAAAGCAAGCTCGGCGTCGGCCAGCACGACCTCAATCATCCGTTTCACCAGATTGGTCTCGATCGTGGTGTAGGGCCGGCCTTCGACCCGGACCGTACTCTGTCCGCGCCGACCCCCGAGCAGCACATCGATGATCGAATAGATCAGGCTGGAATTGACCGTCGCAAGTCCGAAGTTATCCCACTCCTCCGCCTTGAATACCGCCAATATCGCCGGCAAGGGAATTGAGTTGAGGTAGTCGCCAAAGCGCACTGACGTAATGCGGTCCAGCGAGACTTCGACGTTGTCGGACGTAAAATTGCGCAGGCTCGTCGTCATTAACCGCACAAGACGGTCAAAGACAATTTCGAGCATCGGCAGGCGTTCATACGACACCATTGCCGAGTCGATGATGGCGCGGATGCCGGAATTGTCGTTGAGCGAAACGTCGGCGAGACTAAACCCGAGCAGGCTGTCGATTTCTTCCTGATTGAGGATGCGCTCGGCACCGCCTTTGGCGGACTGCAAGCCACCAGGATCGTCGACCATCGACGCCCATTGCGGGGCCACTTCGTCAGTGCCAGGTGCAGGTGTTTCAACGCTGGTTGGAGCCGCGCTGGAATCCGATTCCAGAGCCAGGCCCCATTCGGCAGCCAGTGCGTCTTGATCGTGTGGGTCTTTTGTCGCCATTGGTTTGGAGCGTCGAATTTCCTATGGAGTCGTCATTGAACGACGATCTCCTTGAACAGAACGGCCGTGATTCGGTTGGGTGCGACCGCAGCATTGACCCGGCGGGTCAATTCTTCCTTGAGGCGGTAGAGGCCGGCTGATCCATCGAGGTCCGTCGGACGCAACTCCCGCAGGTAAGTCTGAAAGGCATCCATGACTCGCGGCATCAGCGGCTGGATTTGCGGTACCAGTGTCGCATCCGGCAGTTCGAGCACGATCTTCACTTTGAGATACTGAGTACGGTCTGCGCCCGTATTCGACAGATTGACCAGGACGTCGGGCAGATCGACGAAAGTCGCGGGCTTGGCCGCGACCTGCGGCTCCTTGTGGGCGGAGCCCTTGAGGAAAAAATATGCGCCGCCACCACCGCCGACGAGGACCAGCAGGCCAGCGCCGCCGATGATCATCCATTTCATGGACGGCATCTTGAATTTCAAAAAGGCGAATTTCGACTTCGCTGCCGGCTGTTCGTTCTCGCCTTCAGGCTTGTCGTCTTCTTCCTGTTCTTCGACGTCCGCCTGCTTTGCCTTAGATGCCATGGATGACCCCACTTCGCGACGTTTGGGCGGGCCGGCATGTAACGCCGTCTTGGCGAAACATCGCGGCTAAGCGGTCCCGGGCGCCCCAAAATCGAAGGTAGGTCGGTATGGTTAACAGATACTTTCTCGCGCCTGGCTGGGCGGAATCTTTTGCCTGGTTGACCGAGTGAAGCGGATGTTTTTGCCCGCGCAGGCACTCACCTTTTCGGCTTAACAATTTGATCCAACTGTATTTTTCAAGTTGGCACGGCGGCTGCAGTTCTCCATGCAGCCGCTGGCTTGGGAGAGCTCGCGGCATCGCACGCGGCAGGATCGGCCTCGGGAGGGTCGCGCTTTGCCGAACCAGGGGAGTTACCGATGCAGAATGCACTTCTGGTCGGACTATCACGCCAGGTCGCGCTCGGGCGCGAGCTGGATGTGGTTGCCAACAACATCGCCAATCTGAATACCACCGGCTTCAAAGCCGACGGGGCGGTGTTTGAGGAATTCATCAGTCCGACCGCCCGCCTCGACAACTTCATGGGCGCCGACAAACGGGTGAGCTTCGTCCAGGACCGCGCAACCTGGCTCGACATGAGTCAGGGCCCGCTCGAACGCACAGGCAATTCGCTGGATGTGGCAATCGACGGCCGCGGGTTCCTTGCCGTGCAGACGCCGCGTGGCGAACGGTACACACGCAACGGCGCGATGCAGATCAACAACAACGGCGAGCTTGTTACCAGTGAGGGTTATCAGGTGCTGGGTGAATCGGGACCCATCACGTTTCAACCGAAAGACCGCAACATCACGATCAGCCCGGACGGCACCATCAGCGTGCGCGAGGGCAACAATGCGACGACTGAATCGCAGCGCGGCCAACTCCGCGTCGTCAAGTTCGACCAGGCCGGCCGCCTGCAGAAGGATGGAAGCAGCACCTTCCTGGCGCCGGCGAACGTCACGCCCCAGGCTGACAAGACCTCACGCGTCATACAAGGAACGATCGAAAAATCCAACGTACGCTCAGTTATGGAAATGACGCGCATGATCGAAGTGACGCGTAGCTATACACAGATCGCCGCCTTGCTGTCGCAGAGTGCCGATTTGCAACGCACGGCGATCGAAAAGCTCGCCGATGTGCCGAACTGAACATCGGCAGCAGAGGACTAGTCCATGAGAGCACTTCACACGGCGGCGACCGGGATGATGGCCCAGGAACTGAATGTCCAGGTCATCTCCAACAATATCGCCAACATGCGGACCACCGGCTACAAACGCCAGCGTGCCGAATTTCAGGATCTGCTCTACGAACAAGTCACGCGCGTCGGCACGCAGACGTCCGCGCAGGGCAATATTCTTCCGGCAGGCATCGAACTGGGGTCTGGCGTCAAGACCGTCGGCACGCCCCGACTGATGAGCCAAGGCGAACTGACGCAGACCGGTAAGGATTACGATCTCGCAATTCGCGGCGAAGGCTTTTTCAAAATTCTATTGCCCGACGGCCGCACCGCCTATACGCGCGACGGATCATTTGAACTTGATGCGCAGGGCCGGCTGGTAACCGCGCAGGGAAATCTTGTCCAGCCAGGCATCACCATTCCGCAGAATGCAACGTCTGTGTCGGTCAATTCGCAGGGCCAAGTGTTTGTGACGCTACCGGGAAGCAATACACCGAGTCAGGTCGGCCAACTTGAACTCTCGCTCTTCGTCAACAAAGCCGGCCTCCAGAGCATGGGCGACAACCTGTATCTCGAGACGCCGGCCTCGGGCGCGCCGCAGAACGGCAATCCGACAACTGACGGTTTCGGCAATCTTCAACAAGGTTTTCTCGAACAGGCCAACGTCGAGGCCGTGAGCGAGATATCGGATCTGATTGCAGCCCAACGTGCCTACGAAATGAACGCCAAGGTCATCACCGCGGCCGACCAAATGCTGTCCGCCACCTCCAACCTGATGCGCTGAGGCCTCGCCATGATCCTGCACATGATCCGTTCAATCCCTGCCGCCGCCGTTGCGCTCGCCGCACTTGGCGCGCTTGGTGTTCCGGCCGGCGCGCAAGTAGCCGGTCAGTCCGGCTCGGAGCGTCCTACCCTGAAATCGGAAGCAATCGTCAGGGGCGATATCGTGCGCATCGGCGATCTCATCGAAAACGCAGGCATTGTTGCCTCGGTACCAATATTTCGCGCGCCAGACCTCGGATATACGGGGACAATCTCGGCCGATGTTGTGCTTGAGGCTGTCCGCAGCCATGCCCTCATCGGGGTGGCGACCGATGGCGTACGCGACATCGTCGTTACGCGCGCGAGCCGGACGATCCCGGCCCATGACGTCGAAGAAGCAATCGCCCGTGCTTTGTCCGCCCGTTTCGATCTCGGTCCAACAAAGGACATCGCCATAACTTTCGCGCGTGACATGCGCGCGGTGTACGTAGAGCCTTCCTCGCAAGGCACGCTACGCGTCACGCAGGTGGAATACGACACGCGTAGCGGGCGTTTTGAAGCGACGCTCGAAATTGCTGCAGGCACCGGCAAGCGGTCGGTGATGCACCTCGCCGGACGCGCTGTCGCAACGGTCGAGGTCGCTACCGTGACGCGGACGATCGAGCATGGCGGTATCCTCAAGGAATCGGACGTACAGATGGAGCGGCGGCCGCGCTCCGATGTCGGCCGCGACATCGTCACCGGACGTCAGCAGGCGGTGGGCCTTGCCGCACGCGGGGTGTTGCAATCCGGCCGACCGATCCGCATCGGTGATCTGATCAAGCCGCCTCTCGTTCAGCGCAACGATACAGTGACCCTCATCTACGAGGTGCCGGGCATTGTACTCACGATACGTGGCAAGGCCGCTGATAGCGGTGCGGAGGGCGACGTCATCAGCGTCCTCAACGAGCAGTCGAAGCGTACGGTTCAGGGCACAATTGTCGGTCCCGGTCGCGTTCTCGTCAGCAACGGTTCGCCACGGTTCGCTTCCAACGACACACCCAAGGTGAGGCCGGATGCCGGCGCACAATAAGTCCTGACACGGAGACGATATGCCTACGTGAGTTCAAACGCAGTTCATAAGCTACGCAATTCCCGTGCTCTACCAGTGAAAGCAAAGTCATGAAAGTCGTCATGGTTATGCGTCACGCGGTTCTCGCCGCGCTCGCCAGTGCTCTGCTCAACGGATGCTCTTACATCGATAGCCTCAAGGCGATCGGGCAACAGCCGCCGTTGACCGCCGTTGATAATCCGACCACCCGACCAGGCTACAAGCCTGTTCAGATGCCCATGCCGGCAGCGCAGCCGGCTTCGTACAATCCGAACTCGCTGTGGCGAAACGGTTCGCGCGCATTCTTCAAGGATCAGCGCGCGCACCAAATCGGCGATATTCTGACGGTGAAAGTGAACTTCACCGACAAGGCGAACATCGACAATGAGACCAAACGCAGCCGGGCGATGACGGAGGATTCCGGCATCAACAACTTTTTCGGCAAACCAAAAGTACCGATCATGAATACGCCGGTCCCCACGCGCATCTTCACCTCCGATTCCAACACCACCATGGACGGAAAAGGTTCGGTCAACCGTCAGGAAGCGTTGCAGACCAATGTCGCCGGCGTGGTGACGCAAGTCCTTCCAAACGGCAATCTGGTTATCGAAGGAAAGCAGGAAATCCGCGTCAACTTCGAAGTCCGCGAACTGATCGTGGCCGGTATCGTGCGGCCTGAAGATATCGAGAGCGACAACACGATCGATTCGAGCAAGATCGCACAGGCACGCATTGCGTATGGTGGGCGTGGTCAGATTACCGAGATGCAGCAGAACCGTTACGGAGAGCAGATTTTCAACGTGCTGCTGCCGTTCTAGTCAGTGGCGTAAGTTTTGTAGCTCCCGCGCCGTTTTCGCATCGCGCGAGCGTGACGGCGTCTACGACGCGGCCTCCGGCTGCTCCCCGGCCGGAGGCCGCGTGAATTTTGCGAAAGGCAAAGGAAAAATGCCCGGCTCAGAAAGCCGGGCATTTTTTTTATATCGAATGACGTGTTCTCAGTCGTCGCGATAGACCCGCTCCCGCCGCTCATGCCGCTCCTGCGCTTCTACAGACAAGGTCGCGATTGGGCGTGCTTCGAGCCGGCGCAGGGAGATCGGCTCGCCGGTTTCTTCGCAATAGCCGTAGGTGCCATCATCGATGCGCGTCAGCGCCTCGTCGATCTTGGCGATCAGTTTGCGCTGGCGATCACGTGCCCGCAGCTCGATGGCGCGGTCTGTTTCAGACGAGGCACGGTCGGCAAGATCGGGATGATTCTGGTTTTCCTCTTGGAGATGCTGCAGCGTCTCCTTGGCTTCCTTGAGAATATCTTCCCGCCAGTCGAGCAGCTTCACGCGAAAATATTCGCGCTGGCGCTCGTTCATGAACGGCTCCTTGTCGGTCGGCCGATAGTTCTTGGTCTTGGCCAGCATTCCCACCTACTCCCTATTTTTTATTCTTGGGCGCGTCGTCGCTCCCTACGCGCGGCAGGCTTATATACGCCCACCAAGCGTCGGACAATATCCGAGTAGGGCCGTCGGCTAATCCGGATTGTGTCGGCAGTTCAACGGCTTCTGGGGGTTTTCGGTTTCCGGGATTTGGCCCTGCGGTCTAGCGGACCCCTGCCTTTGCCAACTCCACAGCAACCCGCAGGTCGATCTCACCCAGGACCACATCGAGCCCTGTATCCCCGGACGTCTCGGTCAGGCCCTCGGATGCCACCTTGAGGCGTGCGAGCGTTGATTGGTCCACGCTTCCGTCGAGCAGTCCAAGCTTGAGGGTATCGAGGACGTCGAGTGCGTTGCGGCCTTTGACGAGGGCCCGTTTCTTGCGCTCCTTCGGATCGTCCACCCCTTGAAGAGCGATCAGCGCATCGACAGTCGAAATAGCCCGCAAAGATCCAGTTGAGGCTGCATTTCGGGGTGAATCGTCTTCGCTGACGGTGAACGAGCCGCCTCCGGTCCGGCGGGCGGCTGTCGGTGTTGCCGCAAGTGCGGTTCCGTTCGGCCCATAGATTCGCATTGCGGTTGATCCCCCCACTGAGATCGGTTCCCGAATACCTTGAGCCTGAGCCGGTATGGTTAATGCGCGGTAAAGACGTCGGCAAAATTTGCCGTCGGGGACGATTCGTGCCCCATCGCCAACGGGCTTGCGCGTGAGCGCCAACGGAAAAAGCCAGCGCTGCCAGAGTCTTGGGTGTAGACCGGCGTTGGCACGATGCTCGCATAAGCCATTGCAGTCAGACGTCACATTGGGGAGCAGTGATGACGAAGGCTTTGCAGGCCGCGTGCGTGGCGGTGATCCTGATCTTGTGTGTCCCGGTTAGCGCCGGGGCGACTTCGCGCATCAAGGATCTCGCGAATGTCGAAGGCGTGCGGCAAAACCAGTTGATCGGCTACGGATTGGTAGTTGGACTCAACGGCACCGGCGATACGCTTAACAACATCCCCTTCACCAAGCAGTCGCTTACCGCGATGCTGGAACGGCTCGGGGTCAATATCCGCGGTCAAACCATCCGCACTGGCAACGTTGCCGCAGTCATGGTGACGGCCAATCTGCCGGCGTTCGGTACGCAAGGCACACGTATCGACGTTACCGTATCGGCCATGGGTGATTCCAAGAGCCTCCAGGGCGGAACATTGCTGGTGACGCCGCTCCTTGGCGCTGACGGAAACGTTTATGCAGTCGCGCAAGGATCCTTGGCGATCGGCGGCTTTCAGGCGGAAGGCGATGCCGCCAAGATCGTCCGTGGCGTCCCGACCGTCGGCCGCATTGCCAATGGCGCACTGATCGAGCGCGAGATTGAATTTACCTTGAACCGGCTGGGTCAGTTGCGCATGGCACTGCGCAATCCCGATTTCACCACAGCCAAGCGAATCGCGGCTGCGATAAACGATTACATAGGCTCGCCAACAGCGGAGCCAATCGATCAGTCCACGGTCGTGCTCACGGTGCCGCCCAAGTCGACAGCGAACATCGTCAGCTTCCTCACCGAAATCGAGCAGCTGCAGGTCGAACCTGACCTGCCGGCCCGTATCGTTATCGACGAACGGTCAGGGGTCGTCGTGATCGGCCGGGATGTGCGCGTTTCCACGGTCGCCGTTGCGCAGGGAAATCTGACCGTGACTGTTTCGGAAACACCCGAGGTAAGCCAGCCGCTGCCGTTCGCACGGCGCGGGACGACCCGAGTGGTGCCGCGCACCAGCATTGGCGTGCAGGAGGACGGCAAGAAAATGTTTGTGGTCAGGGAGGGCGTGTCCCTGCAACAGGTCGTGGACGGCCTCAACGCGATGGGCATCGGGCCGCGCGATCTGATTACCATCCTGCAGGCAATCAAGGCCGCCGGCGCAATCCAGGCCGACATCGAGGTGATGTGATGGCAACCGCAGTCGCGCTGCCCGGCCCTGGCCTCAAACCGATCGACCTGCTCACCAACAGCCGCGAGCACGGCAAGCTCACGTCGACAAAGCAAACGAAGGCGCGCGCGGCAGCACAGGATTTCGAGGCTGTCTTTCTCAATTCAATGTTCCAGCACATGTTCACAGGAATCAGCGGCGACGGTCCATTCGGCGGCAACGGTGCCGCCGGCGTCTGGCGCTCGATGCTCACAGACGAATACGCAAAATCGTTCGCCAAATCGGGTGGAATAGGCATCGCGGATCAGGTCTATCGGACGCTTATTGCAAGACAAGAGGCAAATTCATGACTGCGCCTGGCACCGGACAAACCCTCAACGCTGCCGACGCCGAACGGGCCGTCGCGAGCCTGGAAAAAATCATGGACCAGCTGGAGCAGACCGTCACGGAGGAAACCGCGCGCGTTCGTGCCGGACGTCTCCGCGATGCAATGAATTTGGACAGCGCCAAAATTGAATGCGCCCGGCTCTATGCTTTGGAAAGTGAGCGCGTGAAATCGGCTAAAGACACCATCGCCAAGGTTGCTCCGGCCCTGCTCGACCGTCTCCGCCAACGTCACAACGTCTTCCAGAGCCTGATGCGGACCAACTTGACTGTTCTGGCAACGGCGCACGCCGTTTCAGAAGGTATCATACGCGGTGTTTCCGGCGAGCTTGCCCGCAAGCAGGCGCCGTCGACCTACGGCGCGACTGGCCGCGCGCAGGCGCCAAGTACAAAAGTGAGCCCGCCTTTAGCGATCAGCCGCTCACTATAGGCGCTGCCGGTCCGACAAATTTTTCAGGTGCCAAATTTTCTGAGGCGAGAAAGAGATTCATCGCCACTGAACGCCGTTTCGAAATGGGCCAGTGTCCCTTTCGATGGACGCGACGCCCCCTCCATTTCCGCTGGCGTCCATGCTGCTCCGACCATGCGCTGTGTCGACAGATACCATTCAGCCGGGGTTCCCCCGATAGCGCGTCGCAAGTCGCAAAGGCGGGCCGGCTCGCTCAGCAAGCCAAGCCACAGGGACATAAAGTCCTGTGCAGACTGCATGGGGCTACGATTCTCCGTCACATCGCGGATGGCATTTCGCGAAATCCTTTCCCGCACGTCGGGCAGCAAAAGCAATATCTCCAGCAACGATCCAATTTCTTCGATGGACTTCGCGACGAATCCGGTTTCGCTGTCGCGCACGATGGCCATTTCCGGTGGATTGTTCAGCACCACAGGCGTTAGTCCGAGTGACATTGCCTCCACCAATGCATTTTCCGCGGTCCCATAGTGATCGCGTTGCAGCGGATAAAAAAATATATCTGCATTTGCCAATGCAGCGCTCGAGTCGGATGCCCGTCCCATGAAATTCACACGCTGCGGGTGACGCATCGCTTTCGCCCGCGCGGCGACCGCGCCCGCCGGATCAAAATCGCCCCAAACAGAGACCCGAACGTCATTGCCGATCAGCGCATCGATGGCATCGAAAAAGCCCGGATGCATTTTCGCGAAGTCGACAGTTCCAAGATAGGCGACGCCGGGTTTACCGCGCCCAGTGCGCAGCGATCCATTGGCAAAGCCAAACCCGCTATTGATCACCTTTATTTTCTCGGCAGCTCTCTCGCGAAACGCGGCAACCGAGGTTGCAGACAGTGAAGCCCCCGTCGTGAAGACGAAGCACGAAGCTTCCTCCATCAGCGCGGGCTGAATCAGCGGCCTGGATAGCCCCGAAATATGCGACCAGAAAACGCTGCGAATTGGCGGGAATTCCGTGCGGGCCAGGCACTCGAACATGCGCGGGTGGTTCCAGAACTCGAACTGGACGATATCCGCCTCTCGCGCGAGAGACGCAACGTGGTCGAGACTTTCCGCAAGTGTGATACACGCGCCAGTCGCTTCGATTCTGTCGATGAAACGCCGGTCTCGGGGCGCCTCCAGCAGAATGAAAGTCTGCTCCACCACTCCGGGTAAGACCGCGCTGATGGCCGCGTGCGCTTTTCCGACGCCGCCACCCAGGTGCGGGGTGACATGCAGGACCTTCATTCCGCAGCTACCGCCGTGAATTTTCGGTTGGCTCCGCCAGGAGGTTCGAGGTGCGGATCAACAGGCACCAATGTCTTGAATTTCTCCAGCAAGACCAAGCGATGAACATCGATATTGTCGGGCAGGCAATGGCTGAGTTGCCCGCAATTGCCGCAGACGCCATTCTGTTTCCGCCTGCCCTCGAGGTGCTGCAGTCGCAGCGCATTCATCGCTTCGGAATTCCAGATGCTCTTCATGGATTGGGCGCGCACGTCACCGATCACCAGCTTGCGGCCCCAGTCGAGGAAGCACGAACTGACCAATCCATCCGAGTTCACGGAATAGCCGTAAAAGATATACGGACAAACATCAGTATCGCCGATATCCTGCTGGTAGATACCTTTGCTTATCTTGACGCCAGTGTGTTTTTCGATGTCGAACTCGGGCCAGCATGGCGCGAAATTTTCAACGAAGATCCGGTCACAGTGATTGCCGAAAGTGTCGAAGAACTCCTCGCGTTGCGCATCCGTGATCAGCTCCGCCGGAATCTTGACAACAATCTCGCAATTGCCCTTGTTGGCGTAAATCCATTTGATGTTTTCAACGAATTTGTCGAAGTCGAATTTGAAACCCGTAAAGCGCAGATAGGTTTCTTCCGTCATGCCCTCGACCGAAATGTTGATCTTGTCGATGCCGGCTTCCAGGACAGGACCAACGCGATCGGGGGACAGGAATGTGCCGTTGGTGGTCGTGTCGATATAATCGACGCGCCCTGATTGCCTGGCGTATGCGACCATCTCGGCCAGGCGCTTGTTCAGGAACGGCTCCCCGTCCTTGTACATGCGCAGGACCTTGATCGGTTTTTCGAATTCGCCAAGGTCATCGATGATTTTCTGAAACACCTCGAGCTTCATGACGCCCTGGAAGCGGCCGGTTTCGGCGATCATGTCGCGATGACCGGTCGGGCAGAATGTGCATTTGAAGTTGCAGGAACTGGCCGGATCAACGAACACGATGAACGGCGTTGCCAGCGGAATGACTGTCTCCAGTGGCGTGCGTCCGACGAGATTGATTCGGGGTTCGAGCCTGGCTTTCATGGCGTTTCCTGCGCGGGCAGCATCGCCTCTGTCCTACAGGACATTGGTTAACAGGGATTAACCAAACCGAAGTTCGGAGGTTAGTTGCCGACGCGGATGCCGACGACGCAGGGCGGATCGACCAGATTGTCCGGACGGGCCCCAAAGCGCAGCAAGTCGCGGCGCCCGAATTCATCGGCAATCATTTCGGCGAGCTGCCGTACCGTGATGGGCTTGCCGGAACAGATGTTGACCGGCCCTTGCACGGGGCCGAGAGCCGCCTCCACAATCATGCGGCCGGCTTCTCGCACATCGAGAAAATCGCGGATCTGCGCGCCACTCGAAAGTTCAGCGGGCTGACCGGCCTTAAGCCTCGCACGCAGATAAGGAACCAGCCGGCGCGGGTCCTCGGCCTCACCAAAGAGATAAAAAAGCCGGCACCAGGCAAACTCGATCCCGTGCCGTGGCAGCAGCTGCGAAAGCGCCGCGAAAGCATCCGCTTTGGCCTGCGCATAAACGGTCGACGCCTTGAGAGGCGTCTCGACGCTCAAGTATCCCGCGCTGAGGTCATATTCAAAGCAAGTGCCGATTCCGATGACGCGCCGCACATTTGCCTGAAGTGCGCCGTGTGCAAGCCGCAGCGTGCCCGAGAGACAGTCCAGATTTTTTGGTGACTGCAGATAGTGCTGCGGCTCGGCGTACCAGGCAGCGTGGATCACGGTATCCACGCCAGCGAATGCGTCAGACCACCAGGACGTGTTTTCTGCAAAAATATCGGGACTTGCGACCGTCGAGCCCACGGCCGCCTTGCCCACAACCTGACCTTGTTTGCCTTCTCTTACGACAGCGCGCACACGGCACCCGCGTTCCTCGAGCGCCCGCAATATCTGGCGACCGACAAAGCCGGTGGCGCCCGTCAGCAGGATCAACGGCGAAGCAGCGGCCATCGGGCATCCTTGTGCGAGGCGGCATCCCCGGAAAGGGCGAGCATGCCGGATTAGGCCCACATCGCGAATCGGACGTCTCGATGGTATGAATTTTAGCCAAGGGATGCATTGGCCTCATCTCACTGATTTCAGTGACGTCGATGTGATTCGACGCACGCAAGCGATCGCCTTTGTCGCGCAACCCGAGATGGCTGCCCCAAGATGCTGATGCCGCAGAAACAGGCCCAAATCCCCCTGCGCGAACAAATTCTGTCGCTTGGGGACGCGTTCTTCGCCGAACATGAGAGCAGAAAGACTTTCGTGCCGGGGCAAACCTATATCCCCTGCTCCGGCAAGGTACTCGACGCCGATGACCTGCGCAGCCTGCTCGACGCGTCGCTGGATATGTGGCTTACGGCAGGCCGCTATGCCGACGAATTTGAAATCGCGCTTGCCGCACGTTTTGGCCTGCAACACAGCCGGCTCACCGTATCCGGATCGGCCGCCAATTTGCTTGCGTTCTCGGCGCTGACGTCATGGAAACTCCATGAACGCCGGATTCAGCCCGGCAGCGAAGTTATTACTGTCGCCGCCGGATTCCCCACCACGGTCGCACCAATCATTCAAAATCAATGCGTTCCGGTTTTCGTCGACGTTGATCTCGCGACAGCCAATATCAATGTCGATCGCCTGACCGCGGCCATTGGACCTAAAACCAGGGCGATTGTGCTCGCGCACACGCTCGGAAATCCGTTCAATCTCGACGCGGTCACCGCGATTGCGAAACAACACAACCTCTATGTCATAGAAGACTGCTGTGATGCTTTGGGCGCAACATACAATGGAAGGCATGTCGGCGCGTTTGGGGATTTGGCGACCATCAGTTTCTACCCCGCTCACCACATCACGACCGGCGAAGGGGGTGCCGTTCTGACAAACAGAAAATCCTTCGCGACGCTTGTCGAATCTTACCGGGATTGGGGACGTGATTGCTGGTGCCCCCCGGGAGAGGCCAATACGTGCGGAAAAAGATTCGACTGGCGCGTGCGCGGAATGCCGGAGGGTTACGATCACAAATACACGTACGCTCATATCGGTTACAATATGAAAGCGACTGACATGCAAGCCGCCGTCGGTCTCAGTCAGTTGCGGAAAGCCGATCAATTCATAGAGATGCGCCGTGACAATTTCGCGAAGCTCACCGCCATGTTCCGTGAGCACTCCCTCGATGAGCACTTTATTTTGCCCGAGGCGACGGAACGCTCAATCCCGAGCTGGTTCGGCTTCCTGCTCACCATCCGAGACGGCAGCCCCATGAAGCGACGCGACGTCGTTACCTATCTGGAAAGCAAGAAAGTTGGCACGCGATTGTTATTCGGAGGAAATCTGACCCGCCAACCGGCATTTCGAAACGTTGAATACCGCGTCGTTGGCGAACTCACCAATACCGACAAGCTGATGGAAGATGCGTTTTGGATCGGCGTGTGGCCGGGGATTGGAGAGGCGGAGCGCGCCTACATCGTGTCGACTTTTGTCGATATGATGCGGCACTTTGCGCGATAGGCCATGATGGAGATTGCATCGGGGAAAATCCCGGGAGTTCGGCGACTGCGTCCGGAAGCGCGGCCTGATCGGCGCGGTCGCTTTGCCAAAATCATGCAACAAGATGTTTTTTCAGAGTATGGAATCCCGACACGTTTCGCAGAACAGTATTATTCAGTTTCGGAAAGCAATGTTTTGCGTGGCCTTCATTTTCAGACCCCGCCACACGATCATTACAAGTTGGTGACCTGCGTTGAGGGAGAGGTGTTCGATGTGATCGTCGATCTCCGAAAGGACTCGACGCACTATGGACGTCATGAGATTTTCGATCTGGACGGCGCCAGGGGCGATAGTCTTTTCGTTCCATCTGGCTGCGCGCACGGCTTTTACGTTCGATCGCGAAGCGCAATCATGTTTTACAACGTCAGTACCGTTTACGCGGCGTCACATGATAACGGGATACGTTGGGACTCCGTCGGCGTGTCGTGGCCTTCCGCAAACCCCATCGTGTCGGATCGCGACGCTGCCTTTATGGCGCTCGCCGACTTCGACTCGCCATTCCGCCTTTCGCCTGCTGAAGCAGACGTCTCTTAACGGCGGATTTTGACCGGAGCACTATCGGCCTCCGCGCCGGTGCGGGCAATATCGCCCTCGAAGCTGCAGATATCGGCAATGCAGAGTTCTCGCGCATCCGCGCCGTCCCGCTGTGCACGGTACCAAAACATCGTTCGCCTGACGGCTTCCACAAGTGTCCAGACGTGCGAAATGCCAAGGTCACGTTTCACTTTGGCCGCGTCGAGGGCGAGCCACGCTGATTCGTGCGGCCCTTCGCCGCCGTCACCGTAGATTGTCGTTCCCTCGCCGTAGGCTGCGCACGCGAGGTCGACAAGATCTCGCACCCTCACCGTTTCGGCGGCACCAGGCCCGATGTTATAAGCGCCGGCCAGTTCGGGTCGCTCCCACAGGCGCTGCGCCAGGATGAGATAGCCAAAGATCGGTTCGAGAACGTGCTGCCAAGGTCGAACTGCGGCCGGCCGGCGAATTGTCAGGGGTTTGCCGCCTTGCCAGGCACGAACGGCGTCGGGAATAAGGCGATCCTCCGACCAGTCCCCGCCGCCGATTACATTTCCCGCTCGTGCGCTGGCAACTGCCACCGCCTGTGCCGACAGGTAGGATTGGCGATAGCTTTCAATGATCATCTCGCTCGCAGCCTTGCTGGCGCTGTAAGGGTCGTGTCCCCCAAGTGGATCGTCTTCGCTGTGTGGCACAGACGATTCTGCGTCGCGGTAGACTTTGTCGGTGGTCACCATGACGGCCACGCGCGTGACACCGAGGCGGCGCAACGCCTCCAGCAGATGGACGGTCCCCATCACATTCGTTTCGAAGGTCGTCAAAGGATCACGGTAGCCTGCGCGCACGAGCGGCTGGGCCGCCATATGGAAGACAACTTCGGGCTGCGCGGCCCGGATCAAATCGGCAAGTCCTGAAGAGTCGCGAATATCCAAAAAACGACTCTTGCACAGCGTATCGATCCTCGCGGCGGCGAAAAGACTGGGAGTTGTCATCGGCGGAAGGCTGACGCCGGTCACCAGCGCTCCGAGCCGACGCAGCCAGAGCGTCAGCCACGAACCCTTGAAGCCGGTATGACCTGTGACGACGACGCGCCTGCCGCACCAAAACGAAGCGCGAGCCGCGCCGTTCAATTCCAGATTTTCCATGGCGCCTTGCCGGATGCCCAGAGCTCTTCCAACAAACTCTTGTCACGCAATGTATCCATCGCGTGCCAGAAGCCTCGATGCTCAAACGCCATCATCTGTCCCATGGCCGCGAGCCGGATGATCGGCGAGCTTTCCCAACTGCTGTCGTCGCCTTCGATGAGATCGAGACAGCGCGGCGACAAAACGAAAAAGCCGCCATTGATCAGGCCACCGTCACCGCGGGGCTTTTCAATGAACGCGGTTACAGCCTCGCCCTGACGCTCCAGGGCCCCGTAGCGCCCGGGCGGGCGCACTGCCGTAACGGTCGCAAGCTTGCCATGGCGTATATGGAACTCGACGGACGAGCGAATGTTCAAATTGCTCAGTCCGTCACCGTAGGTGAAGCAGAAGGCCGTTTCGTCCTTTATGTAACCCGCTACGCGTTTGAGCCGTCCGCCGGTCGACGTATTTTCACCGGTATCGACCACCGTTACGCGCCATGGCTCGGCTTTTTGCTGATGCACGACGACGCTGTTGTCCGCCATATCGAAGGTGACGTCCGACATGTGCAGAAAGTAATTGGCGAAGTACTCCTTGATGACGTAGCCCTTGTAGCCGCAGCAAATTATGAAGTCATTGGCGCCATGCACCGAATACAGCTTCATGATGTGCCACAGGATCGGCTTGCCGCCGATTTCGATCATCGGTTTGGGCCTGAGATAGCTCTCCTCGGAAATGCGAGTGCCGAGCCCGCCGGCCAGGATGACGACTTTCATGGATCTTGATGTGCTGGTTTCAGAATCAATCAGCGCCTGCGCAATATTGCGCAGTGGCCGCCCCCATCAGCACGCGATCAACTGATTCGTACCGTGAAATAGTACCGTGCGCCGGCCACCTAGGCTATGCCGCTAGCGCTTGCCGGCCGCCGCCAGTGGCCGGGCGTCCCGATTGCGCCTGTTGAGAACTGCGTCCCAAAACTCAAAATAGTTTTGGGCGCGCTGCTTGGAAAACAAGGCGAAAAATCCGCTGATGTCCGTCAGGATCCTTTCGAACGAGAGCTGCCCTGTCGAAGTGACAATTTTCGTGCACAGCTTGTTCGCCTCATCGGTGAAAGGAGATTCATAGGTCATCCGCGAATCGCGCTTGAATCGGGCGAACATCACAGCGAACCATCGATCAGCAATCGCCTGACGCTGTGGCGGCGGATAGTCCGGAAAATCGGTCGAGTGCATGATCAGCGCGGCACCCTCGAAGCCGCACAGCAGCCACTGGAGCTTGTTGGCGGCCGGATCGAGACCGGCGGCGGTGTAGAAGTCGACATCGCGCTTCTGCGACGAGTCGGCCGTTCCCCACACACCGATATCGTAGATATAAAAAAGCCTCTGAATCGGCACGTACTTTCCGTTCAGCAAATAGAGCAGACACAAAATCTGATCGTGAAACGACAGATAGACCGGCATCGCCTTCATGAAGCGTAGAACACGCTCCGCGAGATCGCGGCGGAGCACCGAATAAAACAGCATGTTTGGACCCGGATAGCTCAAGTATCCCGTGACACGGGTCGCTGGATCGTCTGAATCGATGTCCTTGTAATTGACGATGGAAGTTCCTTGAGGAACCTCCAGGGCGTAGGAACCGGTCACTGCAACGACAGCAGGGTCGTGAACGGATCGTTCTATTAGATCCGGCAAAGACAAAATCGCCCGGTCGATGCATTGATCGTCATCGGACATGCAGAAGATGAAGTCGCCCTTGGCCAAGCCAAGGATTTCGGAATAGTTTTCCAGCGGTTCGCACGGATCGACGCTGATGATCTGGCAATGATCGCATTGAAAGTTTTGCAGCAACGCCCGTTTCTCGGCGTTGCCGGAGTTGTCGCGAACGACAACCTGAATTCTCGGGCTGGCCCACGAGCAAGCCTGCGCGACTCTCGAGGCAGTCACCGGACCGTGACGGTTTGTCGGTAGCAGGATTGAGAGCTGCAAGGACCTTACTGCCAGCGTTTGATCGGCCTATTCGATTCTCTGCGCTGATTCGCAGCTTAACCACAATCTGGTGCTGCCACGATTGTCTCCGCTCTGGGCAATAGATGCCGCCGGTGGCAAACAGGAATAGTGGCCGATTCGGCCGCATTATGCAGGATTCCCTTGCCGCACAAGGCGCGATCATTCCCCGATCTGCCAGGCCTGCGCGAGGCGCCGATGCTGCTGGACGAACTCGCGACAGCGGCTTGCTCCTATGCTCCCGTTCCAGCCGACCGTCCACTCGCGCTTTATGGCGCAGGGAATCTTGGCCGGCTCGCGCGCAGTTTCCTGAAAGCGGTCGGCCAGGATTGCACCCTGACTATTGACCGAAACGCGCACGATCTCGCCGGTCATCCCGACTGGTCCAACGTGCGGCTGCTCCGTCCGGACGAAGCTACAAAGGAGGACAAGACGGGCGTCCGCCTCGCCGTCAGCGTGGTTACATCGGCCTACGTGCCGATCGAGCGCATGCTTCAGGAGCGCGGCTTCACCGACGTGGTGCCATTTTACGACCTGGCGGAAAGTTTTCGTCACCTGCATCCTTTGTCGAACGGATGGTTCGCGCCGCCGCTGACGGCCGATGACCGAACCGAGGCCGCGCGTGTTCTGTCCCGCTGGGATGATGACGTATCGCGCGGCCATCATCTGCAATTTCTCGCGTGGCGCCGCCTGCGCGAGGAATGGACTTTCGCGAAGGCACCGTTACCCGCATGCGACCGGTTTTTTATTCCGGAAATTGTCACTGCACTGGGCAACGACGAAATCCTGCTCGACGCGGGCGCTCATCATGGTGTCGTGATCGAAGCGCTTGTCCGGCAGACGAAAGGCAATTTCCGCCGCATCATTGCGATTGAGCCGGATTCGATCAACCGCGCACGTCTTGAGGAGAATTTGAACAGCCTGCTGCCCCAGGATTCGCGCGTGTCGATTGATGACTGCGCCCTTTCGGACCACGAGGGCGAATCCATATTCCACTGTGGCCTCGATTACGCATCGCAGCTTTCCGATACAGGTCGCACCCGCGTCAGGACACGACGACTCGATGCGCTTGGCGTGAATCCTACCTTCGTCAAGCTGCACCTCGAAGGTGCGGAGCTCGCCGCTCTAAAAGGAGCCCGGCAAACGGTCGTCGCTTACCGACCGATCGTCGCAGTGACGGTTTATCACAATGAACACGGTATTTGGAAAACGGCGAACTGGCTGATGGAAACGCTTGCCGACTACCGGTTTCTGTTCCGCAATCATTCCTGGTGTGGCACCGGCGCAGTGATCTACGCGATCCCCAACGAGAAGGCAGCGGGGAAATGACGCGCTACGCCAAAGACAGCCGTATCATATTCGATCTCGGACTTAACAATGGCGACGACACCGACTTCTATCTGAAGCGTGGATTCGATGTCATTGCACTCGATGCGAATCCTGCGCTGTGTGGAAGAGCGCAGGAGCGATTCCATGCAGCAATCAAGGAAGGACGCCTGAAAATTCTCAACGCCGCCATCTGGGACACGTGCGGCCAAACGAGTTTTTACATCAATCTCAACAACGATCACTGGAGCAGCCTTGATGTGGCTTGGGCCGCCCGAGACTCCAGTAAATACAGCGAGATCACTGTTGAATGCGTTACGCTCGACAATCTGTTCAACGAATTCGGTGTGCCTTACTACCTCAAGGTCGATGTGGAAGGTGTCGACCAAAGCGTGCTCGAACAGCTGCGCGGCTGTAGCGTACTTCCGCTCTTTGTCAGCGTCGAGGACTGCCGTCTCGGTTTCGACTACATGCGGATCCTGGCGTCGTGCGGATACAACGGGTTCAAGCTGCTTGATCAGTCGACCATTTCACAAATGAAAGACGCAGCCACTGCCCATGTTTTCCCGGCCGGATCGTCCGGACCATTCGGGCACGATCTTCCGGGGTCGTGGCTATCGTACGATGCGATGGTCCAGCACTACGCCCTGACTGTGCGCGATCGTTCCGGCAACCGCTTGGCACCACGCACTCATTGGTGGGATATTCACTGCACCAATTTGTCTGACGCGAGTTCCCTCGCCTAGAGTGCGGCTTGCAACACTCTCTGATCCGTGCTCGACGCGACAGACGGCGCCACGTGGAAATGCACGCCGTATTTTTCCGCCATATTGCGCCACCAATCGTCGCGATCGCAGATCTCCAGAAACCGCGAGAAATGCTCCTCGGCAAAAGTCTCTTTCTCCGTGGCGCTGTAACATTTGGCGAGAAAATAGTGTCCGAAAGCGTGATCCGGATATTTGCTGACAACGTTTTTCAGATAGTCCATCGGGACGTCGTAGCGGCCCATCTTCATATTGTGATTTTCAATGAAATTCACGCGCAACTGCATCTCGTAGGCAAAGGCCTCGAGTTTGACGGGATCGACTCCTGGTGCACGGATGACCGACTTCGTGGCAACGAAATCCTGCGAATTCGGATTGTCGATATAGCCCTTCTCGACGCAAATATCGTAGAGTCGGCTGCCGAATATCGGCATTGCCAGATAGACGTGTACCCAGTCGAACCCGCAATCCAGAAGCATCTGCATGGTTTCCGCGCGATGCTCGTCCTGTTCGCCCGGCAGCCCGATGACGATGAACACGTGCGAGCGGACATTGAATTTCCTCAATGCCTCAACGGCAGGACGGATCAGCCGTTTCTTCAACGGCTTGCGAATAATATTGTTGAGGACGTGGTCCGAGCCGGATTCCACGGCCAGCGCGACTGCTGATACACCGGCCTTCGCAAAGAGCTCAGCCACTTCATCGTCGATGGCGTAAACGGCAACTCCGTTCGGAAATTCAACGCGTATTTCCAACGCTGCCAGCTCGCGAAGAATCTGCTTCGCCCTGTCTTTGTCGTTAAAGAAGTGGTCGTCCTCAAGCAGCAGCACCGTCATGCCGAATTCTTCCTTCATGCGGCGGACGTCCGCGACCACGCGCTCAATCGACATCGTGCGGACATCACGGCCATGCAGTGAAGGATTCGAGCAAAAAACACACAGGAACGGACACCCCCGCGAAGTATGAATCGCCATCTCGCGTTTTGGTCGCCAGGAATGCTGCTTGTCGATGCTGCGATTGTTGTAGTGATCGAGATTGATACTCTTGAAGTCAAACGGCGGAATGTCATCGAGGTTTTCGAGAAATGTGTGCTGCGGGACCTTGTTCGCCGCCAATTCATCCCTCGCGATCCATGACTTGTGTTTGCGAATGATTTCCCACGGGTCGTCGGCATCCAACAGGTCGCGCAAAGGCAATTCCCCCTCGCCCTTGCAGATCGCATCGAGCGCCGGGCAGCTTTCGAGCATCAGTTTGTAAGCCGCTGACGGTAACCCGCCGCCGGCAAGCGTGATAATTGCCGGATCGAAATCCTTACAGACCTTGACGATATCCTGGATGTAGCGATTTGAGGAATTGAACAAGGCGGAAACGCCGACAAATTGCGCGCTGAATCCGCGCAGCCGCGTCCGGATCTCTTCTGCGAAAACCGCCGCGTACTCGCCTTCGAACCTTTGGTCGACCAATTTTTGCAGCGTGATGTTCAAATCAAGCAACTGCATGTCGATTGTCGATCTGCAGCGCGCACTCAAGTAGCTTTCCATTGAAAGAATGCCGTAGGGCATCGTGAATGCGGGCAGAACGGCGGCCCGGGATTTGTTCAGATAGTCGTCCGCGTTAAAATAAGGAGGGATAATGAAAAGCAATTTCTTCATCTTGGTCCCAAGCCCTGACCCGCTGGCGGATAGTCATGGGTACAATGATCCGCGGCGCTTAAGACGACGTTAACCATCGCAATCTGCCGCAGACTTTCGGCGTCTGTTTTTCACCCGAGCGATCTTTCGGGCTGCCGACAACGAGGCCGGCGCATCCTGCAATTTGAATGGTGGCGCAAGTATCGGCGAGCCAGTGCAAGCGCGCAGATAAAATCGTCGGTGAGCTTATGGCGGCGATCGTGACGCGTGACGCAACTGATGCCTAAGGGGATCGCGAAAATCTTACTCAAGTTTCTCTGTTAGATATTTGCTAACCATGCCGGTTGCCCTTGGCGCAATTCGCCGAATAGTGTTTTGACTCGGGTTTAAGCGAGATCTTCGACGTCTCACGCGACAAGTCATTAACCAAGAACTTTTACGGGCCGTTGGTGGGGCCTATGCGATGAATTTTTCGATCCACTGGATCGACACGTGTAACTGCCAGTACGGCAAATAGACCAGAAAGGTACCTGAGATGTCTGACATTGTTCTATCCGCAGGCGTGCGGTCGAACCTGTTGCAGTTGCAGCAGACTTCGAACCTGATCGACCAGACGCAAATCCGGCTTTCCACCGGCAAGCGCGTCAATTCGGCCCTCGACAACGCCATCAACTTCTTCACCGCCCAGGGCCTCGACAATCGCGCCAATGACCTGAGTGGCCTGCTGGACTCCATGTCCAACGCCATCAATACAATTCAGGCGGCCAACAACGGCATTACGGCGATCACCAAACTCGTGCAGTCAGCCCAGGCCCTCACCAGCCAGGCGAAACAGACCACCGACTCCACGACGCGTGACAGCCTAGCCTCGCAGTTTGATGCCCTGCTGACCCAGATCGGCCAGCTTGCAGGCGACGCCGGCTTCAATGGCGTCAATCTGCTTGGCGGCGACGACCTGACGGTGAACTTCAACGAAGATGCCACATCAAGCACGTCCATAACCGGTGTGGACTACACAAATGCCAACGCCACCCCGCTGGGGATCGCCAACTCCGTCAACTGGAGCGCGGCCAATGGCGTGGGCAATACAAACATCGACGACGCTGCCGCCGATCTGACCGCAGCGCTTACCACGTTGCGTTCGGAATCGCAGACACTCGGCGCAAACCTGTCAACCGTGCAGATCCGTCAGGACTTCACGAAGGCGACGATCAACACGCTGCAGACCGGTTCTTCGGACCTCACACTGGCGGACTCGAACGAAGAAGGCGCGAACTTGCTCGCCTTGCAGACTCGCCAGCAGCTATCGACGACAGCTCTGTCGTTGGCGGCGCAGGCCGACCAGAACGTGCTGCGATTGTTCCAATAAATCGTACGAATTTCGACGAAAACGGCGGCCTTCTGGCCGCCGTTTTTTTTGCTCTGTAAGACTATGGTTAGCGAATTATTAATTTTCGGCTTTAACCGTCTATCAACCCTAATATTTCATTATCACGACCAAGCGATTTGGCCCAATGCGGCAAGGAGTCTGCCATGAGTGACATTGTCCTTTCACCCGGTGTTCGTTCCAATCTTCTGCAATTGCAGCAGACCTCAGACCTGATTACGCAGACCCAGACCCGCCTTGCGACCGGCAAGCGCGTCAATTCCGCACTCGACAATCCAATCAATTTCTTCACCGCTCAGGGCCTGTCCGTACGCGCCAACGACCTCAATGCCTTGCTCGACGCGATGTCGACGGGCATCGACACCATTCAGGCCGCCAACAACGGCATTACGGCGATCACCAAGCTGGTGCAGTCGGCCCAGGCCCTGGTCAGCCAGGCCAACCAGACCGCCGATGTAAACGTACGCGCAACACTGGCGGCCCAATTCAACGCGCTCCTGCCGCAAATCGACCAGCTCGCCGGCGACTCCGGCTTCAACGGCGTCAATCTGCTCGGCGGCAACGATCTTACGATCACGATGAACGAAGATGGTACCTCCACGGTGGTCGTTGGCTCCGTCAACGACACCACGGCCGGCGACCTGGCAATCAACGCCTCGGCGAATAACTGGGCGACCGGCACCGATATTGCGGCCGCTGGAACCCAGCTGAGCGCCGCACTCACGACCTTGCGGTCACAGGCCCAGTCGTTGAGCTCAAATCTGGCAACCGTGCAGATCCGCCAGGACTTCACCAAGGCGATGATCAACACGCTCAATAACGGCGCGGACAGTCTCACGCTTGCCGACAGCAACGAGGAAGGCGCCAACCTGCTCGCCCTGCAAACCAGGCAGCAATTGTCGACCACAGCCCTGTCATTGGCAGCACAGGCTGACCAAAACGTGCTGCGGCTCTTCCAGTAGTCAGACTAGCCTGACGAGGCGGAGGCAAAACGTCCTTCGCCGTGTCAGGTCCAACAGGGAGCCGCACAGAACGGCACACAATGGGTCTCAAGGTCGAGCTGAAAGGCGGCGAGCGTTTCATTCTGGGCGATTGCCTCGTCACGAACGGCACGCAACGCACCCGGCTTATGATCGAGGGCGACGCGCCCATCTTGCGCGAAAAGGACATCATGACGACGGCGCAGGCCGATACGCCGGCCAAGCGCGTGTATCTCGCCGTCCAGCTGATGTACACCGCGCGCGACCCACGGCTGCATCACGAAACATATTTCATCCTGATGCGTGATCTGGTGCAGGCTGCGCCCAGCGCATGGGCGCACATCGTGGCCGTAAGCAATCACATCCTGGCAGGTGAAATGTATAAGGCGCTCAAGAGCGCGAAGGCCCTCATTGCCTACGAAAAGGAGCTCATCGATCATGCAACGCGCGGCACAAGCCTACGGCGCGGTCGCCAAACAGACCGCAAATCCGCGTGAGCTGGAAGCGGATCTGCTTCTAAGCGCGGCCGCCCGACTGCAGGCCATTCATGACGGCTGGGACGCCAAGTTTCCCGAGCTGGACGCAGCACTCGTTTATAATCGCAAGCTGTGGTCGATTTTCGTGACCTCGGCGACGAGCCCTGAGAATCCGCTGCCGGCAGGCATTCGGCAAAACGTCGCCAATCTGGGCCTGTTCGTCTTCAATCACACACTGGCGATCATGGCTGATCCGCGGCCTGAGAGCCTCGGCTCGCTGATCAATATCAATCGCGAATTGGCGGCGGGGCTGCTCGGCCGCGCGTGAGCCGCTAAGGCAACAATCCGTAAATTTAAAGACCGCGGCACGGCCGCGGTCTTTTGATTTGAGGCGTCGGGCTGTCAGCCTCCTTGAAGTCTGGCTACTTGAGGAAGTTCACGAGGCTGAGCTGCGAGAGCATTGACGTAACCTGCATTGATGCCTGCATTCGCGTCTGCAGTGTCAGAAGCTGCGCGCCGACGTCTTCATTCGACACGCCCTCGATCTGCTGAAGAAAGTCGTTCAAGGTCGAGTTGGCTTGCTGATGCCGATCCTTGGCCGCCTTGAGCGACGTCTGCGCGCTGGCCAGATCGGACTCGATATCGGTGACGGTCTGGGTGCCAGGCGCACCGAGGTTGGCTGTTAATCTCTGGTCCAACTCACTGCTCAGTCCCACTCCGTTTGGATCGGTGGGCGAAATCGTCACGGCCGCAAGCGTCGCGACGTTTTGCACAAGCGTCCGTAACGCATCTTCGTTGGCGCGGGCGCCGTATGAAACCGACAGGGACTGGTCGATCTTTGCCGTGGCGGTCGAACGCGCCGGGTCGGTGCCGGTCTCGCCGGTGTACCAAATCACCGTATTGGCGGCAGTGCCGGCAACCATGCCCGTCGCAGCATAAAACGGCGAAGACCCGCCCACGCGTTGGGGCGGATTATTGGCGTCGGCATTGAAGAAATCGCTGGACGCCGCGATCGCGGACGCCGCCGTCAGGGACGTGCCGGCGAGCTTGCCGACTGCCGTGGTGAGCGCTGTCTGGAAACTGCTGGCGGTCTGGCCGGGAGTCGTCCCGATCGTGAATTCGTTGGAGCCGGGTGGTGAATCGGTCGTAGCCGTCAGCGTCAGGTTTTCACTCGTGCCGTCAGGAAGGTTGAACCGCAGGGTGACTGTTTCCCCGGGGTTCGGAGCAGCGGCGGAAA
Source organism: Pseudolabrys sp. (assembly GCA_036496445.1). Taxonomy (GTDB): domain Bacteria; phylum Pseudomonadota; class Alphaproteobacteria; order Rhizobiales; family Xanthobacteraceae; genus Pseudolabrys. The sequence continues at coordinate 29,991 of DASXLC010000088.1, forward strand.
AATCGATGCTCTCGGAAGCGGGTGATCCCGCCGGACCGGAGACGGTGGCACCGGTTACGGTGCTGGTGATCGAAGCCAGCTTGAGGCCGAACGACGTTGCCTGTTCGTCGACTTGCACGGAGTTACCCGATCCGCCGATCGTCAGACGGCCCAGCCCGTCGATGCCGAGATCTGCCTGGTTGCGCTCGAAGATCAGCTGCTTGAGGCCGGCCCGCGCACCATCGCCATTCATAATATGATCGAGCGTCTCCACCGCCGGTGTATTGGTGGCGCGGCCCGAAAACAGATAGCGATCACCGGCCTGGGCATTGAGCAGCGCAAGCAATTGATCGAGCGACGACTGTCCGGTTTGCTGCGCAACGAGCGCGCCACTGCCGTTGCTGACGCCGTTGGCCTGCACCATCGCGGACTTCACCGTGGTGGTGATGTCGATCATGTTGCCCAGCGCAGTATTCATGAGATTTATGCGGGCCATAACATTGTCGATGGTATTGTCGTATCCGCTGATCGCCGACAACTGCGCGTTCAGACTGACGGTCACACCGCGATTGATGCCGAGACCGGCATAGGTAGCCGACTTTTGGCCGGTGCCGAGCTGGCGCTGCAGGTCATCAAATTGCGACCGCATCTGCACCAGCTGCTGCATGATGAGTGCGGATTGTGCCCCGATGGATGAGACGCTCATGCCGTCCTCACATGTTGATCAAGGCATCAAGCATTTCCTTCACCGCCGACATGACGCGCGCGTTGGCGGCGTAGGAATTTTGCAACGAAAGCAGGTTCGCCATTTCCTGGTCGACATTGACACCCGACACATCGTTAAACCTCTGCTGCAACGAGTTGAGAACGACGTCCTGGCCCTGCTTGAGGTTGTTGGCCGAGCTCGCCGCCTCGCCCTGCTGACTTATGACCTGGCGCAAATAGGTCGTGAGCGATCCGGTGAATGGCGCACTGACCGTTCCGATTCCCGTATTCGGCGAAAATGTGAGTGAGGCGTTCGTGAGCTGCTGAAGGATGAAATCCGGCCGGGTGCTGTCGCCGGCCGGCGTACCGGTCTGATAAGTGATCAGTGTGGACGGATCGGAAATCACCGCGGGATTAACTGAAATGCGGGCCGCAAGGCCCCGGCTCTCCGGGCCTGTCCCCGTGATTACGCCGGTGTAGGGATTCGCACCATCGGTGAAAAGCGGCAGCTCGGCGGTGCCCCCGGCGAGCGAGGTGACCGTCGACGTCGCCGACATTGAATTGACGTCAACGGTATTGGCGGCTCCGTCATCGAGAATTTGCAGGACCGTTCCCGAATTGGAAGCGGTCATCCCGGTTCCGGTGAGCGCAGCGTTGATCTGAGTGACCACCGAGCCCATACCACCGGAGAAGTCGATGCCGAAGACGGTATCATTCGCTGTTGCCGTCGCGGTATTGGACAACGGCAAGGCAGAAGGATCATCGACCCGCACCAATGTTATCGTGTGCGGCGTACTGGTCGCCGTGTCGGTGTAGTTGATGGTGACCGTATTGCCTGCGGACAAGTTGCCAACATCAACGCTGAAGCCATTTTGCGGTGGCGAGGAAACGGGTGCGCCCGTGGTCGTTTTATCGGAAAGAGCCTGAGCCATGCCCGCAGCGAGTGCATCGAGCTGGTTCTGCGCCTGGACGAGATCCTGATCGCGCATTTGCAGAAAGGCCGCGATCGTGCCCGAGCGGATGGCGTGGTTCTGAATTAGGTCAACGGGTGCGCCCGCCGGCGGGATGAGAGTAATTGTGCCGACCCCGCGGAGAGAAGAATTCGCATTCCAGAGCGAGTTCGGTGTGATCGTGCCCACCGCATCAAAACTCAGCTGCGCCGCCTGCGCGCCGACGAGCTGCGTGCCATTGCTGGTGAAAATGCTCACCTGGCCGCGGTCGCCCGGGATCACGTTGATATCCATCAACTGCGACAGTTGATCGATATAGGAGTCCCGTTGATCCTGCAGCGCTTCGGTCGCGGCGTCACCGGGAGTCCCTGCAGCAATTTGCCCGTTGAGCGAGGCGATCTGGGTCATTGCCTCGTTGGCTTTGTTGACGGCGTCAGCGATCCCAAGTTCTGCGTTGGCGCGCAGGCTTTGGATGTTGCCACTCAACTGGTTGAGTTGTTGTGTCAACAGCTGCGCGCTATTGACCACCGCGGTACGTGCACCGGGATCATCCGGGCTGGTTGAAAGCACCTGCAAGGCCGACGTAAAGCTGTTGTAGACCGATTCAAGCGAAGTATCGGCGCCAGGTTGACCGTAGATGTCCTGCAGTTGCGAGTACATGTTGGCGCGGGTATCCGCATAAGACGCGCCGGCATTCTCGACACGCAGCTGTCGCTGGATGTACAGGTCAATTTCGCGCTGGATGTCGCTGACCCGGACGCCGATGCTCGCGCTGCCGCCGATCGCAACCTGATTGACAACCTTGCGCGTATAGCCAGGCGTGTCGGCGTTCGCGACGTTGGCCGCGACGATCGAGATACTGGCCTGATTTACCTGTAGACCAGACAGCGCGGTGCTGAGCGCTTGCGTCAGACTCATGTGCCGGTCTCGATCACGTTTCGATCACGCCTACGCTTGCCGAAAAATCATCGGATCACGTTGAGTAGATCTTGCGACATCTGGTTTGCCGTGGTGATCACCTTGGTATTCGCGGAATAGGCCTGCTGCGTCACGATCAGTTTTGTGAACTCGGTTGCGATATCCGTGTTCGACGCTTCCAGCGATTGCCCGATGATCTTGCCCGACGAGCCCGTCAGCGCGGGTCCGGATTCATTGGTCAACTGATAGGCGCCGCCGTCGAGAGCCTTGAGGTTGTTGGGGCTGTTGAAATGGACCAACGGCACCTGCGCGAGCGCAACGTTTTGTCCGTTAGAGAACGTACCAATGATATTGCCCGCGTCGCTGACCGCGATCGACTTCAGCTGGCCGGCTGCGTAACCATTCTGCTGCAGGTTATTGACGGTCGACACGCCGCTTGTATTGGCGAATTGCGTGATGCCGCCCGTCGGGCTGTTGATCGTGATATTGCCCAGCGCAGTGCCATTGATGGAAACTCCCGTCAGCGCGACGTTGGTAATCGGTGGATTGAGCTGGCCGTTCGCGTCAAATACGAAATCCGTCCCGGCATTGATCCATGCCGGATTCGTGCCGGTCGCCGTTGCGTCCGTCTGATAAAACAGTTCCCAGGTGTCGTCGCCGCCATTGGCAACACTGTCGGTCTTGGCCCATCTGAGCTGAAGATTGGCGGGCGTGCCGATCGGATCGTAAATCGTTACAGAGCCGCCATCGATCGACTCATTCACAAACGTAGACACATCGCTCCCGACAACGATGCCGGTTCCAGCGACCGTAGGATCATGACCGGCACTGAAATCCGTGGGGTTGAGCAACTCGGAGTTCGGGGTGGTGGCGACGAATGAATTCGTCTGCGGAGTGGACGGGAGGTTAATCCCGTAGTTCACCTGAGTCGTTGCGCTGGCTGGGAGAAAGTTACCCTGGAATTGCAAGGGAGTGGCGACGCTGCCGACTGGATTGCCGGTCGTCGGATCGATCGGAATGCCCTCAAGAAAATAGCCGGAGCCGTTGACCAGATAGCCGTTCGCGTCCAGCTGGAAGTCGCCGCGCCGCGTATAGCTGTCAATGCCACCAAAGAGCGGCTGATTTCCATTAAATCCGGTTGGAGCCTGCACGACGAAAAAGCCATTGCCGTTGATGGCCATATCCGTCGTCGACGTCGTGCTCTGGATTGTACCCTGGACGTTGTTCGTTGCGCGCGAATTTGCGATCACGCCCCCAGCGATCTGGCGCGTGGGCACTGAATCGCCCGGAATCAGATCCTCGAAATTGGTCTCAATGCCCTTGTAGGCGGTTGTTTGAGAATTCGCGATGTTGCCGGATATGTTCTGCATGGCGAAGGATTGCGCCTGCAGGCCACTGACCGCAGTTGTAAGAGCGTCGAACAGACCCATGACTTCATCTCCGCAAACGAGACACACTTCGCCCTGTCGGGGCTCCGAACTGGCTGTCCCGTCGCAATCACCGTGCCATCATATTAATATAATTATATCAATATCTTACAAGGAAATGGCGGCCAGCAGCGGCCGCCATCCGCGGTTCTTTCTGCCGTCACGCGGCAGATTTTGCCGCTGTTACGAAGACGAGCCGGGCTGTGGAGCGAACTTCAGCGCCACACCGTTCATGCAATAACGCAAGCCGGTCGGTGGCGGTCCGTCATCGAATACATGGCCGAGATGACCAAGGCAGCGAGAACAATGCACCTCGGTGCGCGTCATGAAAAGTGACCGGTCGGTCCTGGTCTCTACCGCGCTGGCCAATGGCTGATAGAAA
>DASXLC010000089.1:0-26713 GCA_036496445.1 Pseudolabrys sp.
CGCTCGTCCCCGCGAAGGCGGGGACCCAGTTCTTGCGAAAAAGTGCTGGATCCCCGCTTGCGCGGGGATGAGCGGAACGTGGTTCACATTCCCAAACGAATGTCTGATTCAATTTTCAAACAGCCAATTTCAAACAGCCAAGTCTTTCAAACAAACAAGCGTCATCACCCGTATTGTTTGGCGAGGCCCCGGGTAGGCCCGTCTTCCCGTTGTCTCCCCTCAAAGATGAGGGGGATGGCGCGCCAAGGGGCGCAACCATTGTTGTTGATGTGCCCGCATTCCCTCGCGGAAATACGGGGCGCCACTCGGCGCGCCACCCGGACAAGCTTGCGCACGTCCGGGTTTATTTGCGGCGTCTTCCTTGCTGCGCCGGGCCGCGCTTTTCGTGGCCGTCCGTAACGTGACGGCCTCCGTCAGCCAGCTCCTGGCGGGCGGCCCCTATTGGCCGCCAGGCGGAGCCCCGGCGCCGCCCGGGTGCGTGCCTTGCGAGGCACGCCCGCGGGCGCCGCATCCGATCCCCCCCCCCGCATGACGCCTCATGAGAGCGCCCCTCGGTGGACCGAACGATAGGACTATATTCAAGATAGGATTAAAGTCAATACTGCAGCAGGATTCCCCGCCGCAGAACCAGCAACGCCTTGTTGTGCCTTCATCGTGCGGTGTCCCAATTCTTGCCATTGTGAGTGCCAAGAACCTGGACGCCAGATCGACCCGCGGGCACGACTGGCAACAACAGAAACGCTTCGTGATCTGGCCCGGTGTGGATCGTCGTATCGCCCCCGAAGATCTCTGCCGGACGGTCGTAACGATCATCGTGCAACCACGGTCCGGAGCCACGTGAACGAAACGCCGGGTTCGCATCCTTGTCTGAACGCTCGAAGTCCTTGCCCGTAATATTGACGGCGATACGAAAACCGGCCGGAAGCACAATGCACATTGGCCATATTTCGATATCAAGCTCGTAGACCTGTTTTGGGATCAGCGGCTGTTTGTCATCGTGCGTGTGGTAGGGCCGATAGGGTAAGGATTTTTTTTGATCAAGTTTGCGATGGGAGGCGCGGAGCCAACCTTGCGCCAATGGCGTGTGCGGATCGATGGTCCCCTGGAAATCGACCTCACGTCCGTCGGGCGCAAAGGCCTGAACGGTGACGAAGAGATCGGCGTCTGCCGTTGACGAGGAGACGTAAATCTTCAGCGCCATCGGACCGGTGATTTCGGTCTCCTGCTCAAGCGGCGGCGACATCCACTTCACGCCATCGCCCAGCGCTGCGAATGACGCGGATCCCTTCGTCGATGGCGCTCGCCAGTCCAAAGCGCCGGTTTTTGCGTCAAGGAACAGCTTGGTCCAGCGTGTTCCCGCGAGCGGCCATTCGTTCTCCTTGCGCAGCTGAAATTCTTTGCTGAATGGTCGGCGCAGATTCAGCCAGACACGTGGTTCTTTATCCCAGCCGTTTTGCTCGCCCTTGAGATAGTAATCAAAAAAGCGTTTCTGCAGCGCCATCCCGAAGGGCAAGTAGAACCATTCCTCATGACGGCCAGGATGCCCTTCCAGCCACTTTTGTTGCGAGGCGGCTTGGGTGAATGCCTCGAAATTTCCGCGGGGGTGCAGACCAAAGCCTGCCCAGTTGGCCGGGCTCACGAACGGAACAACGACTTTCGACCAGTCGGGCGACTGATCCTTGTACCAGTCGTCGTCCATCTCGCGGGCACGTGCATTGACCAGATTATGGGCGCGGTTAGCCGCCAGCTGCTCTTTCGATAATTTCTCCGTACCGGTCGAAGCCTCGTTCATCCAATGATCTTTGGGCGCGTCCGGATTTCCATGTTGGAGCGTTCCTACCTGGCGCGGATACCATGTTTCCATGAACTTGTTCGAAAGGATGCCGCCGTGGCGGTACCAGTCGCGGTACATGTCGGCTGCACCCTCCCAGGGAACCATGGCAGTCAGATGTGGCGGCTGAAGTGCCGCCACATGCCACTGGTTGATCGCGTAATAGGAAATGCCGTTTAGGCCGACCTTGCCATTTGACCAGGGACGGGTACCGGCCCACTCGATCGCGTGGTAGTAGTCGCGCCGTTCACGCGGCGAAAAAATATCCAGATATCCGGGGGAACGACCAGCGCCGCGAGAATCAACGCGGATGACAGCATAACCCCATGGCACCCATATTTCGGGATCCACTGTTTCCCATGTGAGGAAACTTCGCGTCGAGCCTTGCAGAAGGTCGGGATGTTGTTCGACCAGCCAATCCCACATCAATTTGTAATGCTCTTGATACCTCACGCCTTTGCCGTAAGGACCAGATGTCATGATGACGGGGACCGGATCCTTCGTCTTTGGCCGATAAACATCGGCGCGGATGACAAGTCCGTCGTCCATCGTAATGGGCACGTCGCGTTCGATTGTCATCGTTTCGCTGGGATCGCGCGCTGACATTTGAACCTCCTCGGGTACAACCAAAGGTCGTTACGATAACGGGGGCGAATTTAGCATCTAGCAGCGCGGGAGGCATGTCTGCTTTGGGTCCCTGGCGGCCACCGCAGTGCTCACTCGATCACTGCATCGGGGCAAGCGCATGGCGCAGCGGCGCGTCCGAAATTCTCATCAGACCGTTGAACGGGTCATTCAGCTCTAGAATCAAATAGATTGCGCACGATGCCGATAAGCCAAAGATGCACAGAAAGACCAAGGCTGTCGCGTTCAGATCTGAAAATAACTGAAGCTCAAGAATATCTATTTAGAGATCTTCGGAAGGCCCCCGAAGGGGTCCGTTCTTTGCGGTGTGGTTGCCGCTTGCAGGCATGAGAGCAATTCCGTGTAGTTGGCCGCGGCGGCACGGCTTGTTGTGATTTGAACACAACGTGATACATCTGATTGCCTGAATTGTGGCCACTGTTTTGCAAGCGCATCGCGCGCTGCCTGTTCGTCCTGCATGCATTTCGCCGGTGTCTGCACCGAACCGGATCCCTGACACGCCGCAGCGATATCAAATTTTGGTATCTCCCCTTCCGCAGCCGTACCTGTTTGCCAAGCCGCAATGGTGCAACACATTGAGAGCAGGATTCTACGTTTCATGGATCACTCCGAACTTGTCTCGATGTTATCGGAGCTGGATGTATTCCACCAGCCAGGTGCTCCGGACGCAGGGAGATCAAGACTGTGTGCTTTCGGCAAAAGCGCATAGTTGGCACAATGGCATAAGTAAAAGCCCGAAATTACGTGGCTGCCGCGCTTGCCCGAGCCCATCAGGCGGCTTTGCGCTGACCGCCGCGCTTCACTTTCACGAGCTGGTCGTAGTCCTGCTGCGTGCGCACCGCGTAGGCCATCGCGAATGACGCCAGGGCATCGTCCAGAACGCCGCGCCGTCCCATGTAACCCGCCAAGACAGCCGGGTCGGCCGAGCGCGCGTGGGCGCGGGCGAGCGTGCGCCCGCACAGGCATGCATAGCTGGCGAGCGCTTCGCCCTCGACGAGATCGCTGATCGAACCCAGTCGCCGGTTCTTCAGTTGACGAACATAGAACTGGCGATGCGAAACATTGTCCTCGGTCCAGCCGAGGAATATGTCGCTCGCCGCCTGCATGACACGCTGACCTTCCACCACCCGCTGACCCTGGTGGCCCTGGAATTTCGGCCCCAACCGTTCGAGCACCGACGTGCTGGCTTCCTTCAGTTGCAGAAACAGCGGCGTGCCGTCCCCGCACATATACAGCCCGATCGCGCAGAACGTGCCGACGCTGCCGACACCAACCGCCTTGAAAGCGATATCCCTGAACCTGTACCGGTCGACCAGGCAAAGCCGGTCTGGAGGCAGACGCTTCTCATAAGTGTCAAGCACACGCCTTGCATCAAAATGGTAACGGGCGTCGCCTTTCGATGTGAAGTGATAGATGAGTGGCGGCCGATCCTCGATGCGCGCTTTCTTGCTCTTCACCAGACGCGGGAAGTTATCGTCCACGGCGAGATGGTCACGCGCTTTGGCGAGAATGTTCTGCAGCTCACGCCGGAGCTCGCGGTGGTCTATCCGGTCAATCTCGCGCGCCAGATCGACCATGCTGTGCCACGTTTCCAGCGGCGAAAGTTTTGCGAGACCGCGCACGCGCACGCGATAGGCCTCGACAGCAGCTGCAGCTGTCGCCCGCGCCGCTTTTTTCGAAAGGTTGGCCGCCAGAGCGGCAACCGCGACGCTCGCCGCGAGCCGCTTGAGGTCAACGGTAAAGTCTACGCCGGGCAACGTCTCGTCGAAATCATTGATGTCGAACACGATGTTCTGTTCAGGCGTCGCAAAGGCGCCGAAGTTCATCAGATGGCAATCGCCGCAGGCCTGAACCGGTATGCCTGCAGCAGGCTGATGCCGGAGATCCTCGGCCATCACGGCGGCAGCGCCGCGAAGGAACGCAAATGGATTGGCCAGCATCCGTTCGTAGCGGACGGGGATCAGTCTGGGCACCCGCGCACGATCGGTTTCGGCAAGGATGGTGGTCGCGTCGCGATCCGACGGTCCGCACAGCTCGGCGTGGTTCTCGCGCGGCGTTTTCCTGCGAAGGCGTTTGCCGCGCCCGTAGCGTTCGACCAGCGTTCCGGTGTCTATCTGCATCGTCGCCTCTTGCGCCTGGTGATATCCCTTCGAATTTGAGACCGATTGGATACCGGTGGTATTGGCCAAAGGGCCATTACGACAATGTAAACGCGTACCCGTCCTCCCCGCCACCGGGGATTCCGCAAGTCTCGGCACATCGCGCAACGAAAGACCGGCGCGAGGCGCCGGTGATCGCCAAAAAAGTTTCGTCAGGCGAGGCCCGGACGCTTCTCGTCGAAGGTCCAGTTCGGGACGAGAAATTGCATCGCCACAGCGTCGTCGCGTGCTCCGAGCCCGTCCTGCCTGTAAAGAGCGTGCGCCGCCTCGATCGCGGAGCGATCGATCTCGACGCCGAGGCCGGGACGTTCTGGAACCGTAATCTTGCCATTCCTGATCTTCAGGGGCTCTTTTGTCAGTCCCTGGCCGTCCTGCCAGATCCAGTGCGTGTCGATCGCGGTCACTTTGCCGGGCGCAGCCGCAGCGACGTGAGTGAACATGGCGAGTGAAATATCGAAATGATTGTTGGAGTGCGAACCCCAGGTCAGGCCGTTATCCCGGCAGGTCTGCGCGACCCGCGTCGACCCCTGCATCGTCCAGAAGTGAGGATCAGCAAGGGGAATGTCGACGGCCCCTAATCGCAGCGCGTGGCCGAGTTGGCGCCAGTCGGTCGCGACCATATTGGTTGCTGTCGGCAATCCGGTCGCACGGCGGAATTCAGCCAATATCTCACGACCTGAATATTCGCCTTCAGCACCGCACGGATCCTCTGCGTAAGAGAGAATGCCATGCATGTTCTTGCAAAGTCTGATCGCTTCCTCAAGGAACCATGCACCGTTCGGATCGAGCGTCACCCGAGCGTTCGGGAAACGCCTGGCGATGGCAGAGACCGCTTCCATCTCCTGCTCCCCGTGAAGAACCCCACCCTTCAGTTTGAAGTCGGCGAACCCGTAATATTCATGGGCCGCCTCGGCTAGCCGAACGACTGCCGCCGGCGTCATGGCTTCCTGGTGACGCAGGCGAAACCAGTCGATCTTCTCGCCGTTGCCATCGGCATAAGGCAGAGGCGTTCTTCGCCGATCGCCTACAAAAAAGAGATAGCCCAGGGTTTCAACGCTGGTTCGCTGCTGGCCTTCTCCGAGCAATGCGGCGACCGGCAATCCAAGATGCTGACCAAGGAGATCAAGAAGCGCAGCCTCGACCGCCGTGACGGCGTGAATCGTCACACGGAGATCGAATGTCTGCTTTCCACGTCCGCCCGCGTCGCGTTCGGCAAACGACGTACGTATCTCGGACAAGATGTTATTGCATGCACCGATGTCACGGCCAATGACCAGCGCTCGCGCCTCTTCAAGCGTCTGCCGTATTTTCTCGCCGCCAGGCACCTCTCCGACGCCGGTACGACCGGAACTGTCAGCAAGAATGACCAGGTTGCGGGTAAAGAACGGTCCGTGCGCGCCACTCAAGTTGAGAAGCATGCTGTCGCGGCCAGCAACGGGAATAACCTCCATCGACCTCACGACAGGGGCTCCGGAGACTCGCTCTCCAAGACAATCCTGAGATGTCACTCTGCTTCTCCTTCGCGAGGATGACCGGAGTGTGTGTCATCCTGGCCAAGTATACAAACTTGCGAGCAACAACGAGCGCGAACCGCCGCCGCTCGCCCGCGCGTTTGCTTTCTGTCGTCCCGGGCGAGCGCGCCAGCGCGAGGCCCGGGATCCATACTCCGCAGTCCCTCGATGGGTCACGGAGTATGGATCCCCGCTTTCGCGGGGATGACGGGTGTGTCTGCTGGCACGCGCGGGGATGACGGGAGCGTATGTGTCATGTCCGAGAGGACGGGTGTGTGTGTGTAGCGCAGTGACGTCCGCTATAGTGCGCCCTTGCAAGGGGGCGTCGATGTCACGGCTATTTCCTGTTCTGCTTTTGCTTTGCTGTTGCGCAGCCTGCCCGGCGGAAGCGCAGGCGCCGGCCGCGTCCGTCGCCGACGATTGCCTGCGTCTCAGTGCGGCCAAGATCGACTGGGGCGATCGCGACGTCGCCGGCAAGCACCGCAAGCTCTGGCTGGAGACCTGCAGGCAGGCCTACGCCCAGAACGGCGATGACCCGCGCATCAAGGTCGCGCTGGCGGGCGCCATGACCGACCGAAACGAGTTCATCCCCCTGCTGCGTTCGGCGATTGCGCAGAACGACACCGAGGCGATGCTTCTGCTGTTCAACGATTACAATTCCTTCGACCGCCATCTGGACAGGCCGGACCTTATCCCGCGCGCGGAGGCCGAGCAGGCGCTGCGCCGCGCTGCCGAACTCGGAAATCCCGATGCGATGTTCAGGCTCGCCACGATTCTGACGCGCGGCGGGCCGATCAGGCACGACATGGCGGGAGCGCGCTACTGGGGTCAGCGCGTGCTGGTGTCAAAACTGCCCAAGGATATGACGAGGACCAACCTTCAGGTCCTGGTCGGCAAATGGCTTTCCGAATCCGACAATGCCGAAGAGCGCAAGCTCGGGATCGAGCTGCTCGAGCCGATCGCCAAGGCAGGCCGCGGCGATGCACAGGCTGATCTCGCCGTCGTCATCCGGAGCACGGATCCGGCGCGCGCGCGCCAGCTTCTTGAAAGCGCCGCCCGCACCTATCCGGGGCATGCGCTGGCCGCGCTGTCCGACATGCTGATCAAGGGCGAAGGCGGGCCGAAGGATGAAAAGCGCGCGGTCACGCTGCTGCAACGTTCGTCATATGACGCCCAGCATCCCAGGTGGGCGCTGGGCCAGCTTATCCTTGAAGGCCGGCTGCTGCGCCGCGACGTTCCCCAGGCCGTCAAGCTGCTCGGTCCCTGGTCGCAATGGGATTATGACACGCGCCTGCAGATCGTGCGGCTGTTGGCGGAAAACTCGAACGTTGAAATGCCCTATCCGGACCACTTTCTCTACACAACGATCGAGGACGCCGAACTGGGCGAGCCCGGCGCAATGGACGCGCTGATTGCACTCAAGCTGTCGCCCAACAAGCAATTTGCCGACAAAACGGGCGGCTGCGCCCTGGCCGAACGATTTGCAAAAACCGGTGATGCCGCCGCCGCTCGCCATCTGGAGACATGCCGCGCGAAATAAATTCTGCGCCGTCATGAAGGATGTGGCGCGACAATTCACTCCGGTCATCCGGGCCAAGCATACAAACTTGCGAGCGGCAGCGAGCGCGAGCCGCGATCCAGTAACCCCGACCGGAGCAATACGGACAGACCGGGATTACTGGATCCCCGCCTTCGCGGGGATGACCGGAGTGTGTTCGCGCGCCACGCACGCCACGAACAGCGGAAGATTCAATGAATCCTTCCACCGTTGCCCCGCTCGTCCCCGCGAAAGCGGGGACCCAGAGAACAAAATTTTTGACTCAGTGCATGGCTCTGGATTCCCGCTGGAGCCTGCCCCCGCGCAGGCGGGGGGCGGGGATGACCGGCGCCACACACGAAACTCAATCAATCCTGCCGCCGGAAAATCTCCGCCCGGGCACGGTGAGGAAATACCCGACCGCCTGCCCGCCGTCGGCGCCAAGCACGCTGCCGGTCGTGTAGCGCGACTCCTCGCACGCCAGAAAAACAGCAGGGCCCGCAATATCCTCGCCCGACCCGACGCGGCCCATCGGCACGCCCTTGCGCCGCCCTTCATAGATTTCGGGATCGGCATACATCGCCTCGGTGCCGGGCGTGCGGATGTAGCCGGGCGTGATCGCATTGGCGCGGATGCCGTAAGGCGCCCACTCCATCGCCTGCAGTTTCGTGAGCATGATCAGGCCGGCCTTCACCACGCTGTAGGCGCCTGCCCAGTTGTAGGGAAACAGGCCGGCGATCGACGCGATGTTCACGATGGCGCCGGACTTCTGCGCGATCATGTGATTCGCCGCCGCCTGGCTCACAAGAAACGCGCCCTTGAGGCCGATGTTGACCGTCGTGTCCCAGGCGGCTTCCGGCAGTGCCTCAAGTTTTCCCGGCACGATCTTCATGGCGTTGTTGACGACGACGTCAATGCGCCCGCGTTCCTTGATGATGGTGTCGACGAGGTGGGCGATGTCGGCGGATTTTGCGACGTCACCCACGACCGAGAGGCTCTTGCTGCCGAATGCTGCGGCGTCTTTCGCGGTGGCCGCAGCCGTCGCAGGATCGACGTCATTGACGACGACATGGGCGCCCTCACGGGCATAAGCCAACGCGATATCGCGGCCGATACCGCGCCCGCCACCGGTCACCAGCGCCACTTTGTCCTTCAGTCGCACGTGAATTCCCCCATCGGTTGCCATTTTTCACTGGAAAACAGGCTAGCGCATGATCCCGAAAAGTGGGAACCGGTTTTCGGACAAGATCATGCGCATGGGGCATGATCCCGAACGGTGGAAAGCCGTGGGGAGAGGCCGTTGCGGGGCGCGTCCGGCCTCGAAAATGGCACCTGCGAGTGCCATCTTTGCTATGGAAGAATCATCCGGCGGCCGCAGCCGCCTTTACCGGACAACATGGCCGAGCCCAAACGTAGCGACCCGCGTAACGACCCCGCTCCATTGAGCCCGCAACCGGTTGCGGGCGGCATTGCCGCGCGTGCGCTGGGGGCTCGCGGAGCGGCCTATCTCGCCGACCTCAACCCCGAGCAGCGCGAAGCGGTGGAAACGCTGGACGGGCCGGTGCTGGTGCTCGCCGGGGCGGGAACCGGCAAAACCCGCGTGCTCACCACCCGCATCGCACACATTCTCAACCTTGGACGCGCGCGGCCCGCGGAAATCCTCGCCGTCACCTTCACCAACAAGGCCGCGCGCGAGATGAAAGATCGCGTCGGCCAGATGGTCGGGCAGATTGTCGAGGGCATGCCGTGGCTCGGCACCTTCCACTCGATCGGCGTGAAGATCCTGCGCCGGCATGCCGAGATGGTCGGGCTGAAGAACAATTTCACGATTCTCGACGTCGACGACCAGATCCGCGTCATCAAGATGATCCTGGAAGCCGAGAAGCTCGACGACAAACGCTGGCCGGCCCGCGTGCTGGCCATGCTGATCGACGGCTGGAAGAACCGCGGGCTCACGCCGGAACAGGTGCCGTCCGGCGAAGCCGCGAGCTTTGCCAACGGCAAGGGCAAGAAGCTCTACCTGGCGTACCAGGAGCGGCTGAAGACGCTCAACGCCGCCGACTTCGGCGACCTGCTTCTGGAGAACATCCGGCTGTTCCGCCAGCACGCGGACGTCCTGCGCAATTACCAGGAGCGCTTCAAGTTCATTCTGGTCGACGAGTATCAGGACACCAACGTCGCGCAGTATCTGTGGCTCAAGCTGCTGGCGCAGACGACGAGTGCGGTGCCGGGCACTGCGCTTTCACCGTCATCACCGGACCCGGAATCCACGGCCCTTTCCCCCTCATCACCGGGCCGCGCCGAAGGCGCGAGTCCCGGTGATCCACGTCTTACGGACGTGCAAGAAGACCTGGATGGCCGGCATAAAGTGGGCCATGACGAAAAAAGCGGAGAACGGTCAATCGCAACCCGCCTCCCTAAAAACATCTGCTGCGTGGGCGATGACGACCAGTCGATCTACGGCTGGCGCGGGGCGGAGGTGGATAACATCCTGCGCTTCGACCACGACTTCCCCGGCGCCAAGGTCATCAGGCTTGAGAGAAACTACCGGAGCACCGGCCACATTCTCGCAGCCGCCTCCCATCTCATCGCGCACAACGAAGGCCGTCTCGGCAAGACGCTGCGTACCGAGGACGAGCTGGGCGAGAAGGTTCAGGTCACCGGCGGCTGGGACTCGGAGGAAGAAGCCCGCGCCATCGGCGAGGAGATCGAGCAGCTGCAGCGCGAGGCGCGCGAGCGCGGCGAGGATCACCCGCTCGACGAGATCGCCATTCTGGTGCGCGCCTCGTTCCAGATGCGCGAATTCGAAGACCGCTTCATCCAGCTCGGCCTGCCCTATCGCGTGATCGGCGGCCCGCGTTTCTACGAGCGCATGGAAATCCGCGACGCCCTCGCCTACCTGCGCGTGATTGCGCAGCCGGCCGACGATCTCGCCTTCGAGCGTATCGTTAACGTGCCCAAGCGCGGCCTCGGCGACGCCACGCTGCAGATGCTGCACGACTACGCGCGCAGGAAACGCATCCCGCTCACCGAGGCTGCCAGCGCCCTCTCCGCCACCGACGACATGAAGCCGAAGCCGCGGCTGGCGCTGCGCGACCTGATGGCCGCATTCGAGCGCTGGCGCGTGAAGAAAGATTCAATGCCGCACACCGAGCTCGCCGAAATCGTGCTCGATGAATCCGGCTACACCGACATGTGGCAGAAGGACCGTTCTGCCGACGCCGCCGGCCGCCTGGAAAACCTCAAGGAGCTGGTGCGCTCCATGGAGGAATTCGAGAACCTGCAGGGCTTCCTCGAACACATCTCGCTGGTGATGGACCGCGAAGGGGCGGAGGCCGAGCAGGCCGTCAACATCATGACGCTGCATTCCGCCAAGGGCCTCGAATTCGATTGCGTGTTCCTGCCCGGCTGGGAGGAAGGCCTGTTTCCGCATCAACGCTCGCTCGACGAGAGCGGCCGCGCAGGCCTGGAGGAAGAGCGCCGCCTCGCGCATGTCGGCCTCACGCGCGCGCGCAAGAAGGCGAAGATCTATTTCGCCACCAACCGGCGCATCCACGGGATGTGGACCTCGACCGTGCCCTCGCGCTTTCTCGACGAGCTGCCCGAGGCGCATGTGGAGGTGAAGGAGGCCGCGGGCGGCGCCGGCGGCTTCGGCATGTCGGGCTATGGCGCCTCGCGCTTCGACGAGATGAACGCCTTCGGCTCCAGCTACACCACGCCCGGCTGGCAGCGCGCCAAGGCGCGCAAGGGGAGCGGTGGATTCCACGACAACGGCCAGCCGCGCTACGTGCCGGATGGCGTTTTCGATGAGCCGGACGACGATGACGGCGGTCCGGTGGCGCCCGAAAAGATCCGCCGCGGCAGCGCGAAGCGGGATACCGGCCGCAAGCCCCTCGTCATCGAAGGCGAGCTGGTGGCCAAATCCACCGGCACGACGTCATCGTTCACCGTCGGCGACCGCGTGTTTCACCAGAAATTCGGCAACGGCAACGTGGTCGCCGTGGACGGCAACAAGCTCACCATCGCCTTCGACAAGGCGGGCGAAAAGCGCGTGGTGGATAGTTTTGTGGATAGGCTGTGACACCAAAGCCTGAAGCCGCTACCCCCCGCTGACCCGGGCGAAGCTGCTTTTCGACAGGAGGTTCAAGTGCAACGCATCGCTTATTTGGTCGAAGCGATTGTCTTTAACAGCCGGTGGCTGGTCGCACCGTTTCTATTGGGATTGGTCATCGGGCTCGCCGCGCTCGTCTTTAAATTTCTGATCAAACTCGCAGAGTTCGTCATGCAAATCCCGGGGGCGGCGCCCGCAGATGTGATCGTCGGCATCCTCACGCTCGTGGATCTCACCCTCATCGCCAATCTGATCGTGATCGTCATCTGCTCGAGCTATGAGAATTTCCTCACACAAATTGACCATGCGAAACATCCCGATTGGCCGGAAGGCCTGGTAAAAATCGGCTTTTCGGACCTCAAACAGAAACTGCTCGGTTCAATCGCGGCGATTGCCGCGGTCAATGTCCTGGAGTGGTTCATGGACATTGAACGGCATGCTGACAACAGCAAACTGGCCTGGGTTGTCGGTATTCTGCTCGCGTTCGCAGTCTCCATGCTCATTTTTGCAATCGCGGACCGATTGACTCATCAGAATGAGATGAGGGTGTCAAAAAAAACGACACGTCAAGCCTGAAAAGCCTGCACGGGTTCTGAGGCGCCGCTCCACCATTGGCTTCACGTCGTTCTGAACTGCTACCCCCGCAGCTCCGCCTTCAGCGCCGAAATCACATCTTTCAACTGCGAGGAATCCCCGGTCGTGCGCTGGACCAGAAGCGCGCCCTGCAGTGCGCCGAAAACAAGCCGGGCCGTCTTTGCTGCGGACTCCGCCAGCCTGAACTCGCCGCGCGCGACACCCCGTTTCAGGATCTGCGTGAGCCACTGTTGATGTGACTTGAAAAAGCGCGCGACCCGCTCGCGCAATTGGGGCGGCAGCGCCAGCATTTCACCGGACAGCGCGCCGCAAAGGCACACGCGGTCGGGCGTCGCAGCAAACGCGACGTATGGCTCAACGTAGTGCTCCAGCATGGACATCGACGTCGCGGTTTCGTCGCGCGCGATATTTTTCAGCGCCGCATCAAATCTCTCCGTGTAGCGATTGACGACCGCAGTCACCAGATCCGTTTTCGATTCGAAGTGATAGTGGATGCTCGCCTTTCGAATCTTCAGGGCATCCGCGATATCCTGATAGCTGAACGCGCTGCAGCCGCGCGTCTGGATCAACCGCTCCGCAAGGTCGAGGATCCTGTCCGCGGTCTCCGACCGCAGCGCGGGCGCAGGCTTCGTGTTGCGCTTTACGAACCCGGACGCAGATGCCCCCGCTTTGCCCAAAAGATTGCTCCTTCCTGCGAGCCAAATTTGCTGCGCGCGCCGGCGGGGCTCCTGATCCACGTGCCGGCGCCATAGTGACCATAGTCATCGGCCAGCGTGCCCGTCAGCAGGAAAATTTCCTCGCCGCCATCGCATGTTGTGGATGGCAATGTGGTTTCCGCCGCGAGCTTTTCCAGCGTCACCCGCTCTCCGGTCTCAGGCGAAGCAAACAAGAGCTGGCTGTGATGGCCCTCGATGTCCGATCGTTCCCAAACACCCCTGGCGGTGTCGATGATCACACGCCGGCTCTCCGAGCCCGGCATCTGGCGCAGCTTGACAAGAATCGTGCAGCCGGGCGCCGTGCGCGGGGAATGCATGCTCCCCGGCGGGTTGCGCACGTAAGTCCCTGCCGGATAGTCCCCCTGCTCATCCGAGAAAATCCCCTCCAGCACCAGAAACTCCTCGCCGAGTGCGTGACTGTGGGCCGGGAACGCGCTCGCCGGTGCATAGCGGACCAGCGAGGTCGCGCGCGCCACCTCGCCGCCAATCCGGTCGAGAAGACGCCGTTCGACACCGGTCTGCGGAGACGGACTCCAGGGCAGGTCATTCGTGGCGAGGACGACCCGCTGCGTGAAATCGGCGTTGATCAGTTCACTCATCGTCTGCTCCTCAAAATCGCTCCGCGAAGGGGCGCAGGTCCAGTTCATGTGTCCAGCATGATGGATCCTGGTCAACAAGGTTCACATAGGCCTGAGCGATCGCGTCAGGGCCCATTCTCGGCGATCGGGCGGGACCAAATCGCTGCTGTGTCTGCGGCTCGTCGATCAGGCCATCGAGAACCACGTGCGCAACATGGATGCCCGACGGCCCGTATTCGCGCGCCAGAGATTGTGCCAAGCCGCGCAACGCAAATTTTGCCGATGCGAACGCGGCGAACCTGGCGTTTCCGCGCCGGCCTGCCGTCGCCCCCGTCAGGATGATCGCGCCTGTGCCCGCGGCAATCATATGAGGCACCACAAGCCGCGCGACGATCATGGCCCCGAGGCAGGTGACACGCCAGACCCCTTCGAACTCAGCCGCATCGGTCTCATCAAACGGCTTGATCAGCAATGTACTGGCATTGTGAACCACGACGCTGATCCTGCCGATGTGAGATTCAAGCGCGGCCGCGACATCGGAGCTTTGAGTCACATCGCCGCACAGATGGGTATACCGGCCTCCCCTCGCCGCAACGAGGTTGCCGATCGATGCCGCTGCCTTGTTGCTGCGCGCCAGACCCAGAATGTCATAACCCGAGCCGGCAAAGGCCGTGGCCATGCCGGCGCCAAGGCCGTCGGCAATTCCGGTGATGAGCAGAAGCGGACGCGGGCCGGTCACGGACTCACACCCATCCCAGAATGGCGAGCAGGATGACAATTTGCGCGGCCCACCCGACCGAAAAAGTCAGTGTCCGCATGACGGGAATGCCCGACGTATAAACGATGAAATGCGCAAGGCGAGCCAAGAAATAGACAACGGCCGCCATCCTCGTCGCCGGCGTGGAGATGTGCAGAAAAGCCGCGGTCAGCACCGCCGGCACAAAGATGACGAGATTCTCCGCCGCGTTTTCGTGCGCCCTGATCGCACGCTGCGCCCACACCGATTGTGGTCCGTTACCTTCCGGCTCGGTGCCGGCGAGCGCGGGCCAAAACCCGCGCACAACGTAGCGGTCAAGAACGTAGGGCACCCAGAACAGCGCCGTCATGAATACGGTCAGCGTCATCCAGTAAAGTTCGGTCGTCATGACTATTCCCTTGAACAGTTGTGCTTTCTGTGTCTACCTACTAGTAGGTAGATAGTCAAGATGCCTGGCCTGCCTCGCAAGGACCGCGGATTCCCACCAACGCAAGAATAGCAACCTCAGCGAAAACACGGAGACGGATCGATGTTGAGAATCTACGACTACAAAGGCTTCCCGAACCCCACCCGCGTGCGCATCGCGCTCGCCGAAAAGGGACTTTCCGACAAGGCCGTCTTCATTTCGATCGACGTTCCGCGCGGCGAACACAGGCTTCCGGCCTTCGCCGAGAAAAACCCGGACGCCACCGTGCCCGTGCTTGAACTCGACGATGGCACCTGCATCAGCGAATGCACGGCCATTACGGAATATCTCGACAATCTGGTCGGCGAACCGGTGCTCACCGGAAAAACCGCCAGGGACCGCGCGGTCATTCACATGATGCAGCGCCGCGCCGAGGCAGGCCTGCTTGATGCCGCCGCAACTTTTTTCCACCACGCGACTCCGGGGCTGGGACCCAGGATCGAGCTCTACCAGAACCGCGAATGGGGCGAGAAAAACCGCGAGCGTGCCATCGACGGCATGCGTTATCTCGATCACGTGCTGACGAAGCAACCGTTTCTCGCCGGTGACAGCTTCACAATGGCCGACATCACGGCCTTCGCCGGTCTCGCCTACGTCGCCATCGCGAAAATCGACGTTCCTGCCGGGCTCGACAATTTGAAATTCTGGCGTGAACGCGTCGCAAGCCGCCCAAGCATCGCACGCGCCTGATATGCGGATCGAGTTGTCGACAACCAGCGGCCCTTGAAACCGACGCACATGCTCGCGGCTCACTGAATAGCCGCGATCATGGCGCGACCTTTGCGCGACCAAAGATGACCAAAGATGACCAAAGAGCAGATGTCTTAATTGGCCCGGCCCAATCTTCGTTTCCAGAGTTCGATGACTGCGGGCGGAAATTCACGCCCGGCGGCGCCTGTGCGTCGGCAGGCCTCCGGCCACATTTCAAGCAACGAGTGATCTTCGCGAAGCAGGTCCCTCGGCGAAACGACACCAGACTCAGGACCAGACTGCGGCCATCGCTCGTCTGACATTCTCAACAGCTCTATCAGAGCAGCAATATCGTTCTCGATGTTCATAACCAATCCCCCTGTTGTTGTTATTGGTTGTGAGGATAGGGGTGCCGGCAGATCCCGCTGTGCCGCCCGTCACGAAAAGGTGGATTTCACAGACCCCGGCGCGAATTTGTGACGGCGCTAAAGGCGCTCGCACCGGTATCAAGCTACTCCAGCGCGGTTCCGAATCTGCTGTATCAAAATACGGGGGGCTATGGGGAAGCCCTGATGAAATCCTCAGTCGTCAAACGCTCCATCGTCATCGATGGACACAAGACCAGCGTAAGCCTTGAAGACGCCTTCTGGAGTAGCCTGAAGGAAATCGCGGAGGCCCAGCAGGCACCGCTGTCGATGGTGGTCGGTGAGATCGACCAGACGCGCCAACAGGGCAATCTGTCCTCGGCGATCCGTCTGTTCGTACTCGACCACGTCCGCACGCATTTTCGCCGGGACTAACCAGGGGAACGTGGTCTCAGGGCGGTTTCCGCCTGTCGTATCAATTGATCAGAGGCCGCAGACGAATTGGCGCCTTTTGGCGCCCGCGGCATCAGGCCACCTTGTACCCAATCCCGATAGCAATATTGCCGTGTTCCCGCGCATATTTGTCTTCTCTTATCGTGACCGGACCACCGGTAGCCTTATCCAGGGCGTCGCGGACGGCGCGTCCCAGCTCATTGTCCGGCCAGACACTAAGACCGTCGGGAATTCCATTCACGCTGGAGTCCTGTTTGGCAGGCCATCCAATTCGCGTGAACGCATCGACAAGGTCACGCGCCAGGAAAACCGAGTCTATATCCTGAGGAAGAATGGCAATCTGTTGCGGAGCCTCCCTCATCTTGAGCGCGTTTTCCAAATCCGCCACGGCTGTCGGGGGTAACTTTGGCCAGACACGGTCTTTGAGAGTCCATATCTGGCCTTCCAGACTGTCTATTTTGGCCCTCGCTTCATCCGGAGACGCACCACCGAGCCTGTTCTTGTAGTGGGCAATGGTTCTCTCCCTATTCTTGATAATCCTGGAATATCGCCAACTCAGAGCCCACCAGATCGCCCCGGCGATGACCAAAATAGTCCCAGCGAAGACGACCGGCGCGTTGCCGAGCACGCGCACCTCATCGAGCAGGTATTTGATAATTTCATCCATCGGCAAACAATAGCCGACCCGCGCAACGATGTGTGCGCAACCAAATACCGTCGCATCGCCATACACTGCGTTTTAAGCCACGACTTATCCAGCGATACAGAGGTCGGCTCCACCTCCGGAAGCGGACATCGTTGACGCTCATGTCGGGTGTGGGCGAGGAACGACGACAGAAAAAAATGGAAGGGGGCGGCTCGGTCCGCCCCCTTTGTTTCTGGTCAAGACCTACCAGGTGAGCAGCATCTCGTTGTAGCCCGGGCTGCCGCCGCCAGTATTGTCGTAGTTCGAGTATCCTCCATAGATGCCGACTGGCCTGCGCGGGGACATCGCATAGCTCTGTTGGTCGTAGTGCCGGGAGATCGTCCTCGCGTGGACTCGTGCAGGCGCAGTCGCGACGGTACGTCCATAGGGAGCTTCGTACATCTGGGCGAAAGCCGGCGCACTTATAGCCGTCGTGAGGATGGCAATACCGATCAACTTCGTCATGATCTTCATATTCTTCATGGCGACACTCCATTGTTGTTCATGATGACGACTGCCGTCATCACCCGCCGCCCAGCACGCGGACGCGCAAATGTGTAGCACCGCGAGAGCGGTTGTTTATTCCCCCGAAATCAGGAGGAGCTGGCCACAGATTTGTGAACGGTATCCGGAGGACGATGTCAGTCGCGTTGCCAACCCACCACGACCAGGCCTTTCGCCGGATCGAGCACTTGCCGTTCGCCGCGCTTGAGCCCGTGGCTTGCCAGCACGTCTTCCGGTGTTCGCGCCGGCACGCCAGGGAAAACCGGCCGGCCGCCGGGCAGCCGTACACCCGGCGCTCGCGTCAGGTAGAAAACGTCATAGCGATCGAGGAATAGTCCGAACACATCGGTGCCGCCAATGACGCCAACGCTGGCGATGGGCGCCGCGAGCGCGGCCAAGGCTTGCTCGAACGAAGCGCCGGCTGGATTCCAGAACAGCGCTTTTTCATTCGACGGGTCGGCCGCGATGGCGGGGACATGGCGGGTCAGGATCAGGCGGCGGCGCAGATGCGAGCGCGGCTGCTGTTCGTGCGAATGCCGGCCATGCGCCACCACATCGACCGCGTCGAGCCCACGCTCGAAGAAGCGCTGATCGGCGTCGAACTTGAGCTGGTCCGGCATGACGCCGGCCGCATTCGCGAGCATGCCGTCTTCGGAGACAATGGCATAGCCTTCGATGCGCGGCGGCCGGGGCATGGCAGTCATTGTTGGCTCTCTACCGGCAGGCGCAAGCCGGACAAAATGCCGGACTTGGGCGTGGCAGACTTGGGCGTGGCAGGTTTGGGCATGCCCGAGAGGAAAATGGGTGCATGTGTGCTACCCTGCGCGGGCTATGATGAAGCGTGAGACCTTCCCGGTCGCCAATATCTACGTACCCACCGCGCGCCGCAAAACGCTCGATCTAAAGCGTGTCGACGCAATCGCGCAGAGCATGCTGACGGATGGCCAGCAGACGCCGATCCTGGTGCGCGAGGACGGCGCTCGTTTTGTTCTGGTTGAGGGTCTGCACCGGCTCGAGGCTGCCAAGGCGCTGGGTGAAGCCACCATCATCGGCTTCCGTGTCGCCGCCCGGAAGCACTAGACGACGCCGGTCGACGTTTCTGCAACATTGTTATTCCGGCAATGTTACCGCGGTATAGCTCCGCGCAGCGCCGTCGAACACCGCGACCTGGAGGACCGGGAAGTTCTGCTTGAGTTTCAGGCCAGCCGTCATGGCGTCTGCGGATGTGTCGAATCTGGTTTTCAATTTGCCGTCAACCGACAACATGTAACCGTCGCTCGGCATGACATTCGGGCGCAGATTTGCCGGCTTTGTTTTTTCGCCACTCATGGATCGTTCTCCTTTGCAGAATTTGACTGAAGGTTACGGCGCGCAGCCATCGCGCGGAAAATTTTCAAAATGACGCTTATGAAAAATCGGCGGCGACGAGGTCGTAGATATTTTTCCGGCCGCGAGAATAAACTCTTGCGGCGATCGCGTAGATAAATTTCCGGTTCCTGTCGAAAGCACGCAGATACCCTGCTTCGTCGGGCTCCAGATCGGGCTGGAGGTGCTTGAGCGCGTCCCAGGTTACAAAGAACGAACTTTCCATCGAGCGGTCGTAACCCCAGAAGCGCACCGCGTGCCGCGTCGCATCGAAACTTCGGCTTTGATTCGGAAACGTCACCGAAAGATTCTCGGCATTCGATGGCTGCCGGCCGAACCAGTTCATTGCGTCGCAGGCCTTCCTGTAAGAGAGACGC
Organism: Pseudolabrys sp.; assembly: GCA_036496445.1. GTDB lineage: Bacteria > Pseudomonadota > Alphaproteobacteria > Rhizobiales > Xanthobacteraceae > Pseudolabrys. The sequence goes on from DASXLC010000089.1 coordinate 19,345, forward strand.
CCCCAATGGTCAGAAATCACGAAGTGAGCGTCACAGACATATAGGTATCGCGCAAGGCATTAACGAGCCATGTAACGAGCGATGCCTAAAGCGCCATGTCTGCCCCGTACCCGCTACCGTAGAATTCGCGCGAAAGCACATGCGGGTCCCAGCAAAGCAGGCTGCGGCGGCATGATATTAACTCACGATTTCAACTGTTTAGCTGTCTGGTGCCGCCAATATGGAACCGCAAACGATCTGGGCGGTTATCAACATGGGGTCGGGCGCGATTTCTGTCGCCTGATGAGCGGAGCCAAAGTCGATGCAGAATTCCGTATCGAATCTGCCGGATCACTGCTAGTGATTCCTCACTGCCCTTCCAAAGCTCGAATCGTCTGTTGGCACCGTGGCGTCCCCGGAGAGTTCCCGCGTGATTCGTCCACGCTGGCCGAGGTGGCGTCTCCGTGAATGCATCGTCTTTATTGCAAAAGAGGGACAGCATGAATCGTCTGACCATTATAGCGCCAATCGCACTGCTTCTGGTCGCATCTGTGACGCAACCGGCCGAAGCCTATCGCGTGAAACGTCATGCCACTCAGTCCGGCGGTTGCGCGTTCACGAATGAGGGAAGGCAAGTGTGCGGGGGGTCTGTTGCAGACCGCGCAGCAATCCCCGATGCCGCCGGCACTCGCACCAGGCTCGCAAGCCGCGCCGAAGCCGTGGACGCTACCGGCAATCGCGTTGGGCTCGCAGCAGGCGAAGGCACGATCATCGGTACGCGTCCGGCCGGCTGCCCGCATTCGTACTGCGGCTGCGGTTTGCGCATGCACCTTGGACTCTCGGATGTCAGGCTCAACCTGGCTTCCAACTGGTCGCGTCTCTTTCCGCATGAAAGCGCTCCGCGGGCCGGACTCGCCGCCGTCCGCAGTGGCCACGTGATGTATATTGAGGCCGCAGCCGGAAACGGTATGTGGCTTATTCGCGACTACAATTCAGGCGGCGGCCTCTCGCGCATGCATGTGCGCGACGTGCGCGGTTACGCGTTTGTCAATCCGCGTGCAACGGTGGCGGCGGCGCGCTAGTCAGGCACGCCCCGCTTTACCGAGAATGTGAGAAGCGCCGCCATCTGCACGCGCGGCGCGCTATTGCAATGCCACGTTGATGCCGATCTGGCCGCCGAAGTTGGTGACACGGTGTTGCGCGAATGTGCTGACGACGGCGGCGAAAGCGCTCGTGCCGTCCCCGATCTTGAGGCGGGTACCGGCAATGCCGGTGGCCCAATCGGTGCCGAGCTGTACGGCCGGCAGCGAAAAACTCGGCGCGGAAATGGTCGTCAGTGATGCGGTGACGAGCCGGTCCGGATCGGCAAACTCGTGATTCCACACCGCCTTGGCAAAAGGCTGCCACTTGCCGACATCGACGCTGGCCTGATAGCCCAATTCGCCAACAGCAGAATTGCGAATCTGCCTGTCGAAAGACAGCGCAGTGAACCCACCGATCGCGGCAAGCTGGTCGGTCTCGGTGAATCCGTTCACACTGACGCGTTGCAGGACGATACCAATCACCGGACCATGGGTCACGACGGTGCTTGCCGCTGGCGTCTTGACCGGCATGCCGGAGGGGGCCGGCCCGAGCGCCGACCTGAAATCGTAACCCGCTTCCGTCGCGAACGAGATATTCGAGCCCCAGGTGCTGCCAGTATTGGGCTGCACGGTGATCCCGATCGGCACCTGCCGGTTGATGTCGTAGTGCATCGCGCCCGCGCTGGCGACCGCATTGAACCAGTAGGGCGCGTTGCGATAGGCGCCATAGAGACTGACAGCGAATTCATCGTCCTTGAAATCGCCGCCGAGGCTGAAGGTTTGCCTGGTGAATCCGGCTGAGATGGCGCCGCCCACCAGCCATTCCTGTGTCAGCCGGTAGTCGAACCCGGCGGTTATGGCGACTGGCGTGCCCGGATCGTCGGGAAATCCCGTGGTGTTGGACATCTTGAGCCAGGATAGATCGCCGGTGACCCACGCATGGAATTTTCCGGCTTGATCGAACGACAGCGGGAGCTGATTGCGGATGGCATTGATGACGCCGGCGCGCGTCTTGACCGGGACCTCGGCCAGATACGAAATTTCGCTCGGCGCAACCACGAGGCTGTATTCATAATCCGCGATGATCTTCTGCCCGGCCGTCGTGAAATGCTGATCGTCGGCAAACAGACGCGTCCCATCCGCGTCCGGTGTTACTAAAGTCGATGGCGCTCCGGGCGCTGATGAACACAACAATGCCCAGGCCGTCGTCACGCCGGCAGGCTGCGTGCAGGCCGGATGCGCCGTGTCGGCGAACTGGAAACCGAATGCCGCCGGGAACGCCGCTACCGCACGCCGCATCGCATTGCCATCCGACGGGATGAAATTGACACCCACCGTGTGGAGATCCGACCAGAGCGCCTGGGTGTAGAGCAGCCGATCCGCCTGCGTCGCCGCGTCACCAAAAGAATAATTCAGCCCGCGCACGATAATAAATTGCGCGCCGGCGGCATGCAGTTGCGCAACCGCCGTCGCGAGGCCGCTTGCCGCGGTGGTGAGATAGGCGGCCTGATTGACGGGGAACGGACCCGAGCCGGAATTTCCGGTGGCGAATGAAACATCGTTGGCGCCGGCGCTGATCAGATAGAGCGCGCCGTTGTTCGCGTGCCCGCCATTGCCCGTGAGATAATTGCCGATCTGCGTCGCAACCGGAACCGCAGCGGTGAATCCGCCATTGCCAGGGCCATTGGGGTCAACGGACTTGGCACCGCTCGCCGCAAAATTGGTGCCGCCCTGATTCGACGGAGCGGCCGCCAGACCGAACAGCGCAGCGAGCGCCTCCGAACTCATAAGGCCCGGGCTGGTCGTCGGCTTTCCGGCGCCCGCCGCGACGGCAGCGGCCCACTGTGCGTTGCTGAATCCGCCACCACCCGGATTCGTGAACGTACGATAGAATCCGCTATCAACCGTGCTGTCACCAAAGACAACAAATTGACTCAACTGCTGCGCAGCAACCGGAGCGGCCGTTGCAAGGCCGAGCAACAGGGCCGCACTCATTTGTGCTCGTGCCACGACGCGCATGCCGATCCCCGCCCGAAAATATTTCTCGTGCACCGCTTAGCAAAGGCGACGCGCAGTCGTCCAACGTCGCGAGGAACAAATGCACGATCTTTGGCCGTGTCGCTGCAAAATCTTATGGAAGGGTGATGCGCTGTGTCCGATTACGTCGTATTAGACCTATTACGTGTCGCAATAAGACAGGTCCTGATATAGTAACCCCCAAAGAATTTTGCACATCGTCTCCTCGACAAGGCGCGGGAGAAGCGTGTGTGATCAGGAGTCATACAGACGTTCCATGCATTCGCCAGCCAAGCCAGCCGATTTCCTCAACGTGCCGCCGCGATTTCGCTCCGGAAGCGTAACCGGGCCGCAGATCGCTGTGCTTTTTGCGGCCTTCACGTTGCTCATTTCCATTCCGATCTGGACGCACCCGCTGCCGCCGCTGTCGGACTACGTCAATCACCTTGCGCGCATGCAGGTGATCGCAACCTTGTCGAAGAACGCGCAGCTTGCGCAGTTCTATGAGATCAATTGGCAGATCATTCCAAATCTGACGATGGACTTCATCGTCCCGCCGCTGGCGCGCGTGATGAATATCTACCTTGCCGGCGAGGCGTACATCGTCGCGATGTTCGCGCTCATCATTTCCGGCGTCCTGATGCTCAACCGCTCGCTGATCGGCCGCTGGTCGGTGCTGCCGCTGTTCGCGATTCCCCTGCTCTACAATTATGTCTTTCTCGTCGGATTGATGAACTACCTTTTCGGGGTCGGCGTGGCGATATGGGCCCTGGCCGGCTGGATCGCGGCCCGCGAACGGCGGTGGCCCCTCCGCTTTCTGCTGTCGACGCTTTGCGTTGTCGTTCTCTTCTTCTGCCATCTCTCGGCGCTGGGCGTTTACGGGATCGGCATTTTGTCGTTCGAGATTTTCCGACTCTGGACTCAGCGGGTGGAACCGTGGCCGAGACGGATTGCGGAATTCGTCGCCGGTGGCCTGCCATTCCTCGCGATCGCACCCCTGCTCTACGCCAGCCCCACGATGCAGCTTGTGGCCGATATCGCGTGGGAGCAGCGCGGGAAGCTCGACGGCCTGATGTATGTCTTCAGCAACTACTCAGACATCGCTGCTTTTGCACTCATCACAATCCTGGCCGCAAGCGCGGTGTGGGCAGTCCGGCATCGCGTTCTGCAGTTTCACCCGTGGGCCATTGCGCTGCTCGTCGTGGGCGGCGTGGTTTACTTTGCATTGCCGCGCGTCATGTTCGACACCTACATGACAGATCAACGCGTGCCGATCGGCGTTGCCTTCATGCTTTTCGCGTGCGGTGAACTGGATGTGCATCACCGCCTGGTGTGGCGCGGGTTCCTGACCGTTCTTGTCGTGCTGATCGGCGGTCGCGTTCTTGAAATCGATTACAACTGGTCGCAATTGTCGGATTCAACCAGCGAGTTTCGTTCCTCGGTGCGCCGAATTGTACCTGGCTCAAAGGTCTTTGTGGCATACGCCAACTCTTCATCCGGGGAAGACGTGAACGACCTCGGCCTCGTCCACGCGGCCTGCATCGCTACCATTGAACGCTCGTCGCTGGTGACAACGCTGTTCACCGTGCAGGGCAAGCAGGTCGTGCACGTTCGCCCGGATTTTCGGGATTTTGCCGATATCCACGACGGCACACCACCCTCCACCGCACAGCTCATTCTCGCCGCTGAAAACCAGTTACCGAACGCGCCCCCGTTCTGGCTGAATTGGACAAAGTTCGACTATCTCTACATCCTCTTCACAGAGGACGACGCGCCCAACCCGCTTCCGTCGCGATTGCGTCTGGTCGCCGACGGCGACCGGTTTCAGCTGTACCGGATAAACAAGCCGCAGCAGACACTGCCAGGCGACGACGAAGCTAAAAAATAAGATTCCGCCAGCGGAGTTTGCTCCACCCGGTACATTCCGCGCCAAAATAAGCTACCCTGCCCGTCCAATGGCCCAGTCCTACAAACAGTTCGTCGACCAAGCCCTTGATTTCTGGCTGGCGCGCGGCGCTGTCCTCGTCATCGTCATATTGCAAATTGCCATCGTGAATGACCTCATGGTTGGGCCGCGCTGGCTCGCACCCACTCTTGAACTCGCGCTTCTCATTCCCTTGTCGATTGCGACCGTCTGGACCCAACGGGTTGCGCGCAAGGCATCGACGGATGAGCAATGGAATATTGTCGGCCGCCGGCGTGTGATCGTGCGCCGCCTGGCACTCTCCCTGACAGCCATCGTCACGCTGATGAACTTCGGCGCGCTGGCGCGCCTGGTTGAAGCAATACTATCGGGTCATGCCGGCACGGGCCGCACACTGCTTCTGGATGCACTCAACATCTGGATAACCAACGTCATCATCTTCGCGCTGTGGTACTGGGCGCTGGATCGTGGCGGCCCGGCCTCGAAAGGATCCCGGCCCGATGTCCGCAACGATTTTCTGTTCACGCAGCAGCAGCCGGCGGGCGAGTCATGCCTTCATCCCGGCTGGTCGCCCGGCTTCATCGACTATCTGTTTCTGGCCTTCACAAACGCAACGGCATTTTCGCCCGCCGACACGTTTCCGCTCACCGTCAGGGCCAAACTTCTGATGATGGCCGAGTCCGCCATATCGTTTGCGACCATCGCGCTCGTGGCCTCGCGCGCCGTGGGCATTCTGAACTGACTTTATCGGAAGCGTGACCGGTCACCGCGGGAAGCGCGTGAGCGATAAATCACTCAAGACCCATATAGTGCAGCCATTCGGTGCCCATATTGTCGTCGGTGACTGACCGTTGGCCGGCTGTTCGCGTCAGGATTTCCGGGCACGGCTCGATCGGCCGTCTGTCTGTATTTGCGTCGCCGGACACAAGGCCTTTCTGCCAGGCAGCAAGCTCGTCGAGCTTTGCGCGGTCTTTCCCGCGCGAGGTATCGAATACCGGCTGGCCGTCAAGGCGATAGGACTCAAGGCGATGCCGCCAGCGGCGGAAATCCCAGGCGATCGGCGCATCCGAAACCACCATGTGGTTGGTGACGCGCGCGCCATAGGCAAACTCGAGACATGCCGTGCGCTGCACACGGTCGGAATCGGTGGTGTTGTAGAAGAAAATCCCGGCAGGCTTGAGGTGACGCCGGACGAGATCGAGGAACTCAACGGACAGGAGATTCGTGGCGCTGGCGCGGAAATGCCACGTCGTGTTCGAGACAATGGCATCGAAGTGCTTCGCCGGATTGGCGCGCAACCACCGGCGGCCGTCATCCGTGATGATTTTGACCTTCGGATTGGTGAGAACCGGAGCGACCTCGGGCTCCTTTTCGATCAAGGCGATATAGCCTGGATTGATCTCGATGACGGTCAGTGAGGCAACATCCGGATTATTGGCGATCACCTGAGCCCATGAACCGGATGAAAGACCAATCATCAATACATCGCGCGGCGCCGGATGAAAGAGGCTTAACGCATAGGGACGCACGATGCCGTTCGTGTCGTGTTTGAGATCGGTATTGAAACGGCCGTCATACATGCCGTGCCCATAGACGATGCCGTTGTCGGTCGCGGCAATAATGCCACTGCGATTTTCGATGACCTTTGCGAATTTTCCGTCCGGCGGCATTCCTTTCCATTGCAGGTTTTCCAGCACGTGTGCCGACAAGCCAGGACCCACCACTACTGCCGTCAATCCGATTGCCACGGCAAGCGCCGTGCGTCGCAGCTTGACCTCAAATGGCGCAGTCAGGAATGCAATCAGGACCAATGTGTACAGGACGCCGGCAACGGCCAATGTTGCGGAAATCGCGACAAGACCCAGATGGTCCATCAGCACAAAGCCGGTGATGACCGAACCGGCAGCCGAGCCAAGAATGTTTGCCAGGTAGAGAAAGGCAGTCTGCATGCCTGCTCTCTCGTCGGCCGCGATCGACAGCTCCGCAAGGTTAGGCAGCACAGCCCCCCAAAAGCGCGCGAGGACGTAGACCATCAACATGGCCACGCCCACGAGGCCGGTTTTGAGCCAGGCAAGGTGATCGAGCAGCGGCAGGAAAAGGACGCCAAGGAGGCAGGCCATCAGAAGCGTATCGACCAGCCGTCGTATCGTTTCGGCCTGGGTCGCTGTCCTGCACTGCTCACCGGCCTGACGTGAGCCGGACGCAATCCCCACCAGGAACGCACTCAGCGTCACAGCAAAAGCGGTCGCGCTCGATCCGCTCGCATAAGAGACCGTGCGGAAGAAAAATATCTCGTACGACAGTGAAACAAATCCACCGGCCGCCGCCAGCAGCAAAATGGGCCAGAACCTGAGGACAGGGCTCCGGT
>DASXLC010000090.1:0-8213 GCA_036496445.1 Pseudolabrys sp.
CGACCGCCGTCTACACCGCCCCGGTCGCCAATTATCCGAACGGCTGCCACATTTGCGAGCTGGAGATCGATCTGGAAACCGGCAATGTCGATATCGTGCGCTACAATGTGGTGGACGACGTCGGCACCGTGCTCAATCCCATGCTGCTGCATGGCCAGATCCACGGTGGTGTGGCGCAAGGCGCGGGCCAGGTGCTGATGGAAGACATCCACTTCGACGCGAGCGGCCAGCTCGTCACTGCCTCGTTCATGGACTACGCGATGCCGCACGCGCACAACCTCTGTGAAATGGAGGTCGAGTCCAATCCGGTGCCAACCAAGACAAATCCGCTTGGCACCAAGGGTGCCGGCGAAGCGGGGAACGTCGGCGCGCTGCCGGCGGTCGCCAATGCACTGGTCGATGCCCTCTCCGAGTTCGGTATCAAACACATCGAAATGCCGGCAACGCCCGAACGCGTCTGGCGGGCAATGCAGCGCCCCGGGTCCCTCCCCGCGGCCTGAAACCTGTACACCGCCGCCAGCGGTATTACCCTAGGGGATGTGATTCGTTTCGCGCAGCGCCTTCGCGCTCGTGCGCGTGGTTGTGTGCGGCGTTACCCGCTTTTCGTCCCCCAGGGAGAACTTCATGCGCAATGTCGGACGCAAGCTTGCTTTCGTGCTCGCCGCCTCCAATCACGGCACGATGATCATTAATCGGTTCGACTACCGTATGACCGGACCCGATTCCGGAGTTGGCGTCGGCTACCAATTGCTTGAAGCCGGCTCCTCGAACCCGGTGGACGTCGAGCTGGCGTTGCAACTGCTTGAAGCGCGGCGGCGCGTTCATGGGGATGGCGTTGTGGCAATCGACGGCGGCGCCAATATCGGAGCCCATACGATCGAATGGGCGACCGCGATGACGGGCTGGGGCTCGGTCATCGCGATCGAGGCTCAGGAACGCATCTACTATGCATTGGCCGGAAATATCGCGATCAACAATGCGTTCAACGCCATTGCCATACACGCGGCGATCTCATCCGAGCCGGGTATCATGCAGATTCCAACGCCCGACTATTTCGTTCCGTCGAGCTTCGGCGGTCTGGAGCTCAAGCCACGCGTCGATACCGAGTTCATTGGCCAGCCGGTCGACTATTCGCCCGGCAAGACCGTCGCGGTTCAGAAAATATCAATCGATGCGCTCTCTTTGCCGCGTGTTGACCTGCTTAAACTTGATATCGGAGGCATGGAATCGGAGGCCCTCGAGGGCGCGCTGCAGACAATCAAACGGTGTCGCCCAATCTTTCTGGTTGAATCGATCAAGACGGGCGCCGAGCGCCTGCGGATTTTCCTCGACGAGCACGGCTACAAGGTCGTCAACGCCGGAATCAACATACTTGCCATCCACAGGAGCGATCCGGTCGTAAGCGAATTGCAGGTCCCCGACCTGCCTGCACAATCGGCAGCCTAGACCTCGGCCATTGCCGCTCCCGCCTCGATCCGCACCGGCAAATAGCCGTCCGCGGCGAGCGCCGCCATGATTTCATCAGCATGGGCGGCGTTGCGCGTTTCAACCGTCACATCAAGCTTGGCCCCCTTGGCCGGCACGTCGAGGAACAGCCGGCGATGCTCGACCTCCAGGATGTTGGCGCCAAGCGCTCCGATGCGCGTCGCTATGGTGCCGAGCACACCCGGGCGATCCGGGATTGTCAGGCGGAAGGAAACGATCTGGTTTCCGCGCTCAAGCTCACGCACCATGATTGAGGCGAGAACCCGCGGGTCGATATTGCCGCCGGAAAGGATAAGCCCGACCCTTTTGCCCTTGAACCGTTCCGGCTTCGCCAGCATGGCGGCAAGTCCGGCCGCACCCGCGCCTTCCGCCATGGTTTTTTGAAGAGTCAGATAGGCGTTGACGGCGCGCTCAAGCTGCGCCTCATCGACCAGGATGATTTCCGCGACCAGTTCGCGAATGACCGGAAGGGTCAGCTTACCGGCATACTTGGCTGCAATTCCCTCGGCCAGCGTCGGTCCGCCGAGCGGCCGGTTGTCCCCGTGAAGCGCATTCCATGCCGAGGCATACAGCGCACTTTCGACGCCGACAATTTCGATGGCTGGATTTTTTGCGCGAGCGGCAATGGCACTGCCGGCAATGAGGCCGCCTCCGCCGATCGAAATGACAAGCGTATCCAGAACCGGCACGTCCTCCAGCATTTCGAGTGCGATGGTTCCCTGTCCGGCAACGATGCGAGAATCATCGTAAGGGTGAACCAGTACGAGGTTGTGCTGTGCTTGAATTTCCTCGCAGCGCGCCTGCGCCTCCCCCATCGATTCCCCATGCAGCACGACTTCGGCACCATGCGAGCGTGTCGCGGCCACTTTCACGAACGGCGTGGTTTCCGGCATGACAATCGTCGCCGGAACGCCCAGCCGGGCTGCGTGGTAGGCTACGGCCTGGGCATGATTGCCGGCCGACATGGTAATGACGCCGCGCTTGCGTTCGACTTCGCTCAACGAGGCTAGCTTCACCAATGCGCCCCGGTCCTTGAAGGAATTGGTGACCTGCAGGTTTTCGTATTTGACGTAAACTTCAGCCCCGGTGAGCGCGGAGAGCTTGGGCGCCGGTAGCATCGGCGTCCGCAGCACCACCCCTGCAATCACACGGCGGGCGGCTTCGATATCGGAAAGAGTGACATTCAACGCTTTGACCCCGGATCCAATACAGCACCATGCCGCATGGGCGGCGATGGTTCCAGCCAAGGGCGCCCCTTGCAGCCCCTTGCACATGACCGATTCTTTCGCCATCTCCGTGACGAGGAACGGGCATGTCGATCGACATTAAACCCCACGCTTATGATCCGGCGACCCAGCCGGAACTATTCGAGGGCGTTCTGGCGCGCCGGGTTGTCGCCTTTATTGTCGATTTCGTTATCATTTCCATCCCGGTGGTCCTGGCGGCCATGTTCATATTCGCGTTCGGAATCGTCACCCTGGGACTCGGCTTTGCGCTCTACTGGCTACTGCCCAGCGCGACCGTAATCTGGGCGATTGTTTATTTTGGAGTGACGCTCGGCGGCCCGGCATCTGCCACCTTCGGTATGCGCGTCATGGACCTGGAAATGCGCACCTGGTACGGCGCACCGGCCTACTTTGTGCTCGGCGCCGTGCACGCCGTCGCCTTCTGGTTCACGGTTTCGTTCTTCACACCCTTTGTGCTGCTGGTCGCTTTCTTCAACGAACGGGGCCGGCTCCTGCACGACATCATGCTCGGAACCGTGATCATCAATAACGCCGCGCGTGCGTCGGTACTGCGGGCCTCCATGCAAAGCGCGCGAGCGGGATAGCGGGGATAAAGGGCTTTGACGAAGTGCACTCACCGCGCGATGCTAGCGTCAGGGTATGACCGACGGATGGCCTGATCTGTGACCCAGCATTCGCGCGACACACCACAGTTCTATCTGACCGCTCCTTCGCCCTGCCCCTATCTCGAAGGACAGGAAGAGCGCAAGGTATTTACCCACCTGGTTGGCGAGCGTGCGGGCGAACTCAACGATCTGCTGACGCATGGCGGTTTCCGCCGAAGCCAGTCGATAGCCTATCGGCCGGCCTGCGAAGGTTGCCGCGCCTGCGTCTCGGTGCGCGTGGTAGCAGCCGATTTTGCTCCATCGCGCAACATGCGCCGGATCGCTGAACGCAATGCCGACATGATCGGCGATATGCGTTCGCCCGCCCCGACATCCGAACAATATTCGGTATTCCGTGCCTATCTCGACGCACGCCACCGCGACGGCGGCATGGCCGACATGACGGTGCTCGACTACGCCATGATGATCGAAGACAGCCACGTCGAGACGCGCCTGATCGAATACAGGCGGCGCGGTCCCGACAGTGGCATTAATGGGCGCGGGACCGGGCAAATGCTGGCTGTCGCGCTCACCGACGTCCTCAGCGATGGACTGTCGATGGTTTACTCGTTTTTCGATCCAGACCAAGGCGACCGATCGCTCGGCACCTTTATGATTCTCGACCACATCGACCGGGCCGCTCGCATGGGTCTGCCCTATGTCTATCTTGGGTATTGGGTGCCCGGTTCGCGCAAGATGGACTACAAAGGCCGCTTCCTGCCGCAGGAGCGCTTGATGCCGTCTGGCTGGACCCGCGTCGAAAAGTAGCCGGCGTCAGCCATGTCCAAACGCGAAATCGAAAAGCAGTTTGATATTTAGTGCGATGATGACTACTGCCGTGATTGCGGCCAGCAGTGTCACCCAGCGCGGCGCGACCAGCTCGCCCATTTTGCTCCGATCGGCAGTGAACATCACCAGCGGCACGACTGCGAACGGCAACTGCAGGCTCAAGATGACCTGCGACAAAATTAGCAACTGCCCCGATCCCTTCTCGCCAAACCAGATTGTCACGATCGCTGCCGGCACGATGGCGATGGCGCGTGTGATCAACCGGCGCGCCCAGCCCGGCAGCCGGATATCGAGAAACCCCTCCATCACGATCTGGCCCGAGAGCGTTGCGGTCACCGTGGAATTGAGACCGCAACACAGCAACGCTATGCCAAACAGCGTCGGTGCGATCGCCGAGCCGAGCAGTGGCGCCAGGAACGAATGGGCCTGATCGAGTTCTGCAACATCATGTTTCCCGACTTTGTAAAACGTGGCTGCGGCGAGGATCAGGATCGAGGCATTGATCAACAGCGCAAACATGAGCGCGATTGTGGAGTCGAGTGTCGCGAGCTTGATTGCCTCGCGCCGGTCCTCGACCCCTTCCCCGAAGCGGCGCGTTTGCACCACCCCCGAGTGCAGGTACAGATTGTGCGGCATCACGGTTGCGCCGAGGATGCCGAGGGCCAGATAGAGCATGTCAGGGTTGGTGATGATATCCGTGGTGGGTGCGAAGCCACGGATCACGGCGCCCCAGTCCGGATCTGCCATGGCAATCTGTATCGAGAAACAGACGGTGATCACTCCGAGCAAGGTTACCACAAAGGCTTCCACATAACGGAAGCCGAGATTTTGCATCCAAAGCACCAGGAAGACGTCGAGTGCGGTCAGCACGACACCGATCTCGAGTGGAATGTGAAAGAGCAGATTGAGCCCGATGGCCGTGCCGATCACCTCAGCCAGGTCAGTCGCGCAAATCGCTATCTCCGCCATCACCCAAAGCGGCCATGACACAGCGCGCGGAAATGCGTCGCGACAGGCCTGCGCGAGGTCACGTCCCGACGCGATCCCAAGACGCGCACACAATGCCTGCAGCAGGATGGCCATCAGATTCGAAAGCAGCGCAACGGTCAGCAGCGCGTATCCGAACTTGGACCCACCGGCGAGCGACGTCGCCCAGTTGCCGGGATCCATGTAACCGACCGCGACCAGATAACCGGGGCCGAGAAACGCAAGCAGCTTGTTGCCAAGCGAACCCGTCGGCCGGGTCGCAATCGAGCCAAATACTTCTGCCAATGGAGGACGGCCGCGCGTGCGCCGCCAGCCGTTTGCTTTCGTTTTTGCGCGTGAGCTTACGGTGGCGTCCATGCAAGAATCGCAAAGGAAACAGCTTACAATATATCTAGTTGCGAATAATTTGCAATTGCATTTATACGGAACTTTTCAAATTCTTTCGAGTTGTCTGGCGCTTGCAAGTCGCCGCAGGTGGCGTTGTCACCAGATTGGTTGGAGTTGCCGTCGGGCGGCGGCACGCGAGCCCCTGTCGAAAGGCGGCCCTGCTGCACGGGTGGCCGCGCATAGAGCGTTGCCGCCGCCATGAACGCAAGTCGCTATTGGCCTTGGCTCTTGGCTCTCGCCGTGATCACGGCGACTCCCGCTTTCGCCGCCGAAGGCGGAAAGGGTCCATCCGAAGCAATCTTCATTGGCGAGATTGTCGTTCTCATGCTTGTCGGCCGGATGCTGGGCGAAGCCATGGTGCGGCTGCGCCAGCCGGCGGTCATGGGCCAATTGATCGCCGGCCTGCTGCTTGGGCCCTCGTTCTTCGGATTGCTCTTTCCAGACGCCCAGCATGCGCTCTTTCCAAGGAACCCCGAACAGAAGGCGATGATCGATGGGATCTCGCAATTCGGCATCCTGCTGCTGCTTCTGCTCACCGGAATGGAGACTGACCTCAAGCTGGTGCGACAGACCGGCCGCGCCTCCATATTTGCTTCGTTGATGGGCATCCTCATTCCGTTCATCTGCGGGGTGGGACTGGGCGAGATGCTGCCTGACAGCCTCCTGCCCGATCCGGGGAAACGCCTGATCACATCGCTCTTTCTCGGGACAGCTCTTTCGATCGCTTCTGTGAAGATCGTCGCGATGGTCGTCCGGGAAATGAATTTTATGCGCCGCGTCGTCGGTCAGGTCATCCTGGCATCCGCAATCATCGATGACAGTGTCGGCTGGATTATCGTCTCGATTATCTTCAGCCTCGCCTTGCACGGTTCAATTGAACCCATCTCGCTGGCACAAAGCGTTCTCGGCACGATTTTGTTCATGGTGGCAAGCCTGACGATCGGCCGGCGGATGGTGTTTTTCGCAATCCGCTGGGTGAACGATAATTTCGTCAGCGAATATGCGGTGATTACCGCCATCCTCATCATCATGGGCGTAATGGCGCTGATCACATATCTGATCGGTGTGCATACCGTGCTCGGCGCCTTCGTTGCCGGCGTTCTGATCGGGGAGTCACCGATCCTGACCCGCCACATCGACGAACAGTTGCGCGGGCTCATCACCGCATTTTTCGCCCCGGTTTTTTTCGGCATTGCAGGCCTGACGGCTGACCTGACGATTCTGGCTGATCCAAAAATCGCGCTGTTTACCGCCGGCCTCGTATTGGTTGCCAGCATCGGAAAATTCACCGGTGCCTTTATCGGTGCCGAGCTCGGTGGCCTGACACGGCGGGAAGGTTTTGCGCTCGCCTGTGGCATGAATGCACGCGGCTCGACCGAGGTCATCATCGCGACAGTCGGATTGTCGATGGGCGCCCTTAGTCAGGACCTCTTCACCATGATTGTCGCCATGGCCGTCCTGACGACAATGGCCATGCCGCCGACGCTGCGCTGGGCGCTCGGCCGCATCCCGATGCGAAAGGAAGAAAAACAGCGGCTTGAGCGCGAAGAGCTCGAAGAACGAGGCTTCGTGCCAAATCTCGAACGTTTGCTGATCGCGGTTGACGACAGCCCAAACGGAAAGTTCGCCTCACGTGTCGCCGGCATGCTGGCCGGCACCCGCGGCATGCCGGCGACGGTCTTGCACATTCCCGATCCGAGCAAGATCGAGAGCACCATGCCCGACAATGAGGACAAAGTGGGCGTTGTACCCAAAGATCAGGATAAAAAGCCCGACGGGAAGAAGGAGGAGGCTAAGCCCGAAAACGGCAAGAAAAATGGCAAGGCCAAAAAGAAAGCCGAGCCAGAAGAGGAGAAAGCCGAAGAGGTCGGCGAGGCTGTACAGCAGGCCGCCGCTCAAACCACCAGCAAGCAGAAAAAAGAAGAGAAGGTTGACGCCCCGGTGGAGGTGACGACGATCGTCCACGAGCAGCCAAGCCCCGCCTTGATCGCGGAAGAGGCGAAAAAAGGCTACGACGTTTTTATTGTTGGTCTGGGACAAACGTCCAAGCAGAACAAGGAATTCGATAAGGGCGTGACCAACCTGGCCAAGGGGTTCGACGGGCCATTGATCATTTCAGCCGTCCGGGACGATTTGTCGAAAAAGCCAGAGGGCAAGTTCGACATTCTAATCCCGGTCAATGGCACGGAGCCTTCCCGGCGTGCTGCTGAAGTTGCCATCACTCTTGCGCGGGCGACAAAGGCGAAAGTGACTGTGCTTTATGTCGCGATCCGCACGGCTACGCGGCGCGGTGCAAGACGCGGGATTCGTACGCGCCGGCACGAAGAGGCGATACTGAAAGACATTGTTGCGATTGCCGACGGTTACAATATGAGCATCCGGACGGCAGTCGTGGCCGAAAGGGCCGCCGACGAAGCCATTCTGGGCGAGCTCGAGCGCCGCAAGCACAATCTCGTGGTGATGGGCGTCAGCCGGCGGCCTGGTGAAAAGCTGTTCTTCGGCGACACCGCCGCCGCGCTGCTTGAGAAATCAGAACGTTCGCTGCTCTTCGTGGCAAGCTGACGCGACACTACTCTTCGTCGGTCTCCTCGCCACCCTTGCCATTGCCACCGTTCGGCAGGCTGCGGAATTTGTTGTTCTTCGGAAAACCCTTCGGCGCGATGCGCCCCGCATC
>DASXLC010000091.1:0-34991 GCA_036496445.1 Pseudolabrys sp.
CGCCACCGGTTTCTCCCCAAGATTTATCAGCAGGACCTGGATCTCCCCCCGGTAATCGGCGTCGATCGTACCGGGCGCGTTGAGCACGGTGAGCCCATGGCGCGCTGCGAGACCTGAACGTGGCCGCACCTGGGCTTCATAACCGCCGGCAAGAGCGATTGCGATCCCGGTTGGAACGAGTGCGCGGGCGCCCGGCGCGATTGTCACTGGCGCAGTTGACGGGACGGCAGCGAGCAGATCGAGCCCGGCGGCTGACGCGCTCTGATAGGACGGGAGCGGCAGGTCTTCGTAGTGGGGCAGGCGCTGTACCAGGACCTCGACCAAGGCTTCATCCGCGACCGCCTTCAGCCGGAAGTTTGCTACCATCGCACCGCTCTTTCGGTCGTTGCCCGAAGGGCAGCCTAGCCGATAGTGCGATGGATCGAGAACCTTCGAAGCGCAAAGTCCTGTGCGTAATTCGGGAGTCCAATGCTATTTCGTAATCGCGTCGGCGATGCGCGCGATCAGCATGGCAGCCACGTCGTCCTTACCCTGCGTCGGCCAGGCTTCGACACCGGACGTTCGGACGAGCGTGATGCTGTTACGATCACCACCCATGACGCCCGACTCCGCAGAAACGTCGTTCGCCAGAATCCAGTCACAGCCCTTTTTTGCGAGTTTAGCCTTTGCATTCGCGAGAACATTCTCGGTTTCGGCGGCGAAACCAACCACGAGCTTCGGCCGCTGAGTTTTTCGTCTGGCGATCGTCGCAAGAATGTCTGGGTTCTCGACAAACGAGAGCTCCGGTGTTGTTTTGCCTGCTTGCTTCTTGAGCTTCTGTTCTCCGGCGTTGGCAACGCGCCAATCGGCGACGGCAGCCGCGAAGATCGCAATATCGACCGGCAATGCATGCTCGACGGAGTTGAGCATGTCACGCGCTGTTTCAACTTTGATGACCTTGACGCCTGACGGGTCGGGGACGTTAACCGGGCCGCTCACGAGTGTGACATCGGCGCCAGCAGCCGCAGCGGCCGCGGCGATTGCATGACCTTGCTTGCCGGACGAGCGGTTGGCGATATAGCGCACTGGATCGATCGGTTCGTGCGTTGGGCCAGACGTGACCAGAACACGTCTGCCTTGCAGTGACTGAGAGCTTTCGGCTTTCAGCAGTTTCTCGGCGGCGGCTACAATCTCCAATGGCTCCGCCATGCGACCAAGTCCGTGCTCACCGGCTTCCGCCATCTCGCCTTCATTTGGGCCGACGACGGCCGCTCCATCGGCGACAAGTTGCGCCAGGTTACGCTGTGTTGCCCTGCTCGCCCACATGCGCGGGTTCATCGCCGGCGCTAACAGTATTCTTGTAGTCGTTGCCAGCAACACCGCCGTCGCAAGATCATCGGCATGGCCGCCGGCGAGTTTTGCCATCAGGTCGGCGGTTGCGGGCGCAATAATGATAAGGTCTGTTTCTCGTGCGAGGCGGATATGTCCCACGTCAAACTCGTCAGCCAGATCGAACAAACCGGTGAAGATGCGGTCGCCGACGAGTGCGCTTGCAGACAGAGGCGTCACAAATTGCTCAGCAGCTTTCGTCAGAATGCAGCGCACCGCAATGCCGCGCTCCTTCAGCCTGCGGATGAGATCGAGTGACTTGTAGGCGGCGATGCCGCCACCGATGATCAGCAGGACGCGTTTGGTGCCCACCGGCACGATCGGACGCGACACGGTGGCTTTTGCCGGAGGCGAGGGCGGCTCGATCAGCTCGAGGGCGGCACGTCCGGTCTCTTCAGTTGCCTGCCGGAGGATCGTGCGCACCTCATCTTCGACCGAGCGGCCGCTTTTTGCGGCGCGCATGCGCAGCAACTGCTTGAGCTTGTCATCGAGCTGGCGAACCGTAAGTGACGCCATGGAAATACCTGTTGGCTAAAGAGCTTAGTATAACAATGATTGCACTGCAATCAATGCCATCATTGTGATTTCCCGATCAAGAAATTTGGCCGTTGACCGTAGAAGCGACCTCATGTATTTAACCGATCAGTTATTTAACTGGATGGTTTATAACGATGGCTGACCGCCTCAGCTCAACCTTCGCGGCTCTTGCCGACCCCACACGGCGCGCAATCCTCGCGCGGCTCGCGCTCGGCGAAACGTCCGTGCTGAAGCTCGCGGAGCCGTTTGACATGAGCCTGCCCGCGATTTCGAAACATCTGAAGGTGTTGGAGCGCGCGGGCCTCATCACGCGGACCCGCGATGCGCAAATGCGGCCATGTCGCATCGACGTGCAGGCGCTCAGGGAAGCCGATGACTGGCTCGAGGAATACCGCCGCCTTTGGGAAGAGCGTCTCGATCGGCTCGACGACTATCTTCGGACAATTCAGGCGCAGGGTAAGCAGGACAAACAGAACAAACGGGAGAAGCCGCGTGGCCGTAAAAAGTAGCATCGACCTCGAAAAGGATCCGCGCTCGATCATCGGCAAACGCGTGCTCAACGCGCCGCGCGCCCTGGTGTTCTCGGTGTGGAGCGACCCGAAGCATCTGGCGCAATGGTGGGGGCCGAACGGGTTCACCACCACAACGCGCACCTTCGATTTCCGGCCAGGCGGAGTATGGCGCTTCGTCATGCACGGACCGGACGGTCGCGATTATCAGAACCGGATTACTTTCGACGAAATTGCTCCGCCGGAACGCATCGTTTATCGGCACGACGACGCTGAAGACGTCGAGCCGGTGCAATTCGCTACGACCGTGACTTTCGAAGATCTCGGCAATGGTCAAACGCTCCTGACCTGGCGCGGCACGTTCCCGTCGGCCGAAGAACGCGCGCGCGTCATCAGGGAGTACGGCGCCGACAAGGGCCTGGTGGAGACCATGGCGCGTCTCGACGACTACGTTGTCACGATGTCGTCAGCAAGGAGTGTTTAAGTGTCAAGCGTTCACGACAACGCGCGCAACGCGTTGCGCAGATCATCGGGACGACAACCCGTCACCAACCGATCGATCGCTGCGTGGGTTGCGCGCCACAGCGGAAACGCCTTGGCGAGCAACACGCGCCCTGGTGCCGTGATTGTCAGGCGACGGCTGCGTTTATCCTCTCTGTCGGTCGAAACCTTCACCAGCCCCCGGCGTTCAAGAGGCTTGAGGGCTGCGGTCAACGTGGTGCGGTCCATGGCAAGCAGTGCCGCGACGCTGCCGATGGTCGGCGGTTCCGGCCGGTTCAGCGACATCAAAAGCGAAAACTGCCCATGCGTGAGATCGAGCGGACGGAACACGTCGTCGAAACGTCGCGCCAACCCGCGCGCCGCCCGCTGCACGTGCAGACACAAACAATTGTCGCGCACCAGATGGGTGGCGGAAAGAGGTAATTCGCGGCGGGTTGACATGATCAATATTATGTTGATATCAACCTATTTGTCAATAACCGGAACCTGATGGAGACGAGTTATGCAAGTGCAACCCTACCTGTTCTTCGATGGCCGCTGCGACGAGGCGATCGAGTTCTACAAAAAAATGCTTGGTGCCAACGTCGGCATGCTGATGCGATGGAAGGACAGCCCCGACAAATCGATGTGCACGCCCGGCAACGAGGACAAGGTGATGCACGCATCGCTCACGATCGGCGAGACCAGGGTCATGGCGTCCGACGGGCGCAATACCGGCAATCCCAAGTTCGACGGCTTCGCGCTTTCGGTGAACGCCAAGGATGACGCCGATGCCGACAGGCTTTTCAACGGACTCTCCACCGGCGGAAAAGTCGTGATGCCGCTCGGTAAGACGTTCTTTTCGCCTCGCTTCGGGATGACGCAGGACAAATTTGGCGTCAACTGGATGGTGATCGTCGAACCAAACTGAGCGCGGGGAGAGAAGAATGCAGACGATCGTTCAGACCGGTGAGACATCAAACGCGGCGCTGTGGACAGGCCGCATCATGAGCGGCCTCGTTATCGCCTTCATGCTGCTCGACGGCGCCATGAAACTGGTACCGCTGGATGTCGTCGTTACGACGTCGGAGCAGATGGGCATTCCCGGTAGCCTCGCGCGTACGCTCGGGGTTATCGGCCTCATCTGCACCTTGCTGTACGCGGTGCCGCGCACGTCCGTGCTCGGCGCCATCCTGTTGACCGGCTATCTGGGCGGGGCGATCGCAAGCCATCTGCGGCTCGGCGATCCGATCTTCACGCACACGTTGTTCGGGCTCTACCTCGGTCTGTTGGCCTGGGGTGGCCTCTATCTGCGCGACGCCCGGCTGCGCGCCCTTATTCCGCTGCGCGTGGACTAGCCGCAATCCAAACCTGCAACGCCAATTGAGTAGGAGTGCCCATGGTCACGACGAAGAGCCCGGATTTTGTCATCTCGCGTGTGCTCGATGCGCCGCGCGAGTTGGTGTGGAAGTGCTTCACCGATCCGGAGCGGATGAAGCAGTGGTGGGGGCCGAAGGGTTTCATCGTGATCGCTTCGAAAATGGATCTGCGGGTGGGCGGGACCTATCACTACGGCATGAAGGCGCCGAATGGCGCCCCCATGTGGGGCAGGTTCGTCTATCGCGAAATCGTGCCGCCGGAACGGCTGGTTTTCATCAGTTCATTCTCGGATGAGAAAGGTGGCATCACTCGCCATCCCGGCGGCCCGACCTGGCCATTGGAAATGCTGTCGACATTCAGCTTCGAGGAACTTGTCGGCGGGAAAACAAAATTCACCGTCAGGTGGGCCACGCACAACGCAAGCGCCGAAGAAGAAAAAACCTTCGACAGCGGGCGCGACAGCATGACGCAAGGCTGGAATGGCACAATGGAGCAACTCGAAGCGTATCTCGCCGAAGCGAAGTAACCACACGAAGGGAGGACATCATGGCACTCGCCACGCACAAGATCACGCCGTGCCTGTGGTTCGATACCCAGGCCGAAGAAGCGGCCAAATTCTATTGCTCGATCTTCAAGGACTCCAGGATTGGCAAGGTCAGCCGCTACACCAGGGCGGGACAGGAAGTTCACCACAAGCCGCTCGGTTCGGTGATGGTCGTTGAATTCGAAATCGAGGGGCAGACATTCACGGCCTTGAATGGCGGCCCGAACTTCAAATTCAACGAGGCGATTTCATTGCAGGTGCGCTGCGAGACCCAGGCCGAGGTCGATTATTTCTGGGGCAAGCTCTCGCAAGGCGGCCAGGAGGGTCCCTGCGGCTGGCTGAAGGACAAATACGGCCTGTCGTGGCAGGTCGTGCCCGCGGCGATACCTCAGATGATGACGGATCCGGATCCAACGAAATCCGAGCGTGTCATGAACGCTTTCCTGAAAATGAAGAAGCTCGACATTGCCGCAATCGAGCGGGCTTATGAAGGACGGCCGCTATGACTGCCACCGCAAAAACAGCGCCGTATGGCGAAGCGAGCGTTACCCTCACGCGCGTGCTCGACGCACCGCGCGCTCTGGTGTGGAAGGCCTGGACTGATTCAAAGATGATGGCGCAGTGGTTTGGACCGCGCGGATTCACCGCCCCTGTTTGCGAGCTCGACGTACGGGTCGGCGGCAGCTTGTACATCGTGATGCGCGGGCCGGACCGCAACGACTATCCGATGAAAGGCGTGTTCCGCGAAGTGTCGGCGCCCGAGCGGCTGGTCTTCACCAACATCGCGATCGACAAAGAGGGCAATCATCTGCTCGAGGGCGAGACTACCGTCACGTTTTTGGAGAAAGGTGGCAAGACCACTCTCATTCTGGAAACCCATGCCGTTGGTCTTGTGCCCATTGCGCCGCAAATGCTCGGGGGTATGGAGGCAGGCTGGACCCAGAGCATCGATAAATTGGAAGAGCTGGTGGAGCGCTGAAAGCGCAGATGCAGGAGATCCACAATGCAGCCGCACAAAGTCGCAACGCGAGATGAGTGGCTGGCGGCCCGCAAGGCCCACCTGAAAAATGAGAAAGCGCTTACGCGTATGCGTGACCTCGTAAGCGCCGAGCGCCGAGCCTTGCCTTGGGTGAAGGTCGAGAAGGAATACGTCTTCGAAACCACCGATGGCAAAAGGACGCTTGCGCAGCTATTCGGCGCCAACGACCAGTTGATCATCCATCATTTCATGTGGCGGTGGGATTTGGGCCAGGGTTGTGCCAGCTGCTCGCTGGAGGCCGATCATGCCGAAGGTGCAATTGTGCATCTTCAGAATCACGGCGTCACTTACGTGAGAGTCTCGCGTGCACCACTCGCAGAACTGCAGGCCTACAAACGGCGTATGGGCTGGACCGCGGAGTGGGTGTCATCCTACGGCAGCGATTTTAACTACGACTATCACGTGTCGTTCACAAAGGACGATCTGGCAAAAGGCCAGGTCTATTACAACTATCAAATGATAAAAGACGGCTTTGATGAGCTGCCAGGGCTCAGCGTCTTCTGTAAGAATGACACCGGCGAAGTCTTCCACACGTATTCTAGCTATGCCCGCGGCAACGAGGAGGTGAACGCAGTTTTCATCTACCTCGATATCACGCCGAAAGGCCGCAATGAAATCGAGATCATGGATTGGGTGAAGCGTCACGATGAGTATGACGCGGCGGAAAAGCCGGCCAATTGCTGTCATTCGCCAGATATGCGCAGCGCCAGCGCCTGAATGCGCCCTTAAAGGCGGTCACACCAGCATCCAGGCAATCCATAAAAGCAGCGCTGCGATTACCCATAGCGCGATCGCGGTCCAGCGATTGCGCCGCGCTTCTGCAGCGCCGATAGCGGCAACCGTCTCTGGCGAAAGCACCAGACCGTCACGCGTGATGTCGTCGAACTGGTCGAGCAGTGTTCCGGCGCGCATGAGCAGGCCCGGCACCTGGCCGAAGAAGCGGCCGATTTGGCCGGCACCCTCGACTGCGTCCTCGAGCCGGCCGGCCGGACCGAGGTTGCGCGCAATCCACTCACGCACCACCGGATCGGCCGTGGTCCACATGTCGAGCTTGGGATCAAGCGAACGGGCAACGCCCTCCACGACTACCATGGTCTTTTGCAAAAGAAGCAGCTCGGGACGCGTGCGCATGTCAAAGAGGCCGGTCACTTCGAACAGCAGCATCAACAGTTTCGCCATCGAGATGTCTTCGGCGGCACGATTGTGAATCGGTTCACCAATGGCGCGGATGGCTTGCGCGAAGCTCTCCACCGAATGATGCCGCGGCACGTAGCCGGCGTCGAAATGCACTTGCGCGGTTCGCTGGTAGTCGCGGGTGATAAAGCCCAGCAGAATTTCAGCCAGAAATTGCCGCTCCTTGGGGCCGAGCCGCCCCATGATGCCGAAGTCCACGGCCACGAGCCTGCCGTCGTGATCGACGAACAGGTTACCGGGATGCATGTCGGCGTGAAAAAAGCCGTCGCGTAGAGCGTGCCGAAGAAAGCTCTGGATCACATTGCGGCCGAGTTCCGCCAGATCGAAGCCTTTCGCTTCCAGCGCGCCGTGGTCGCTGAGTCGAACGCCGTCGATCCACTCCAGTGTCAGCACTTCGCGCGCGGTTCGATCCCAATCGACCGTTGGCACGCGGAAGTCGACGTCCTCGCGCGTATTCTCTGCCATCTCGGAAGCCGCCGCCGCTTCCAGACGGAAATCCATTTCGATTGAAACCGATCGAGCGAGCGTCGAAACGACTTCGATGAGGCGGAGCCGCTGGGCTTCAGCTGAAAAGGCCTCCGCCTTGCGTGCGGCAAAAAAGAAAGCATCGAGATCGGATTTGAACCGGCGCTCAATTCCGGGCCGGAGAACTTTTACAGCCACCGGTTTGCGCGCGCCGTTCACTTCGACTTCTGCGCGGTGTACCTGCGCGATGGACGCTGCGGCCACCGCTGGTCCGAAATTTTTGTAGACCGCGGAAAGCGGTTTGCCAAACGCGGCCGCAACCATCGCCTCCGCTTCGCTTTGCGGGAATGGTGCCATCTTGTCTTGCAGGCTCTCCAGGTCGCGCGCGATCTTCGCTCCGACCACGTCCTGCCGTGTCGCGAGAAACTGGCCGAGTTTGACGTAGGTGGGTCCGAGCCTGGTCAGTGCCGCAGACAGTCTGCTTTCACCGCCTTTTGTGCTGGGCCGTTCAAAGAGGCGAGCGAACGCGATTGCAGTCTTCGCCGGCAACGGCAAGTGGCGCGTATCGACCAACGCAAATACGCCCTCGCGCGCGAACACGAAGCCGGCGCGCGCAAGACGGAGCGAATGCGAGATGGCAGCGATCACAATCGCCAGCCCGAGTGAAGCGCCACGACGCCACCCGTCATGGGCGTGAATGACACCCGGCGGAAGCCAGAGGCTTCAATCATCGTCGCGAAGAGCTTCGGTTTGGGAAACTTCCGGATGGATTCAACCAGATATTGATATGCGTCGCGGTCGCCGGCTACGGCATCTCCAATGCGCGGAATCACCTGAAACGAATAAAGCTCATAAAGCGCGTCGAGACCCGGCACGTCGACCGACGAAAATTCCAGACACAAGAATCGGCCGCCGAGCTTGAGAACGCGATGGGCTTGCGCAATCGCCCGCTCGATCCGCGGCACGTTGCGGATTCCGAAGGCTATGGTCACGCAATCGAAGCTGCGATCCGGATAAGCGAGCTCTTCGGCGTTGCCTTGCTCGAAGGTGACAACGCCATCAAGGCCGCGCTCGGCCGCGCGTTCCTGACCCACGGCAAGCATATCGGGATTGATGTCGCACACGACGATGCGCGTCCCTGCGCCGCCGGCTTGTGCAATACGGAAAGCGACATCGCCGGTGCCACCAGCCAGATCGAGCACCGCAAATTCGCGCGCGCTTTTCGGTGGGTTGACTGCCGTCACCAGGGTGTCCTTCCACGCCCGGTGCAGGCCGCCGGACATCAGGTCGTTCATCAGGTCATAACGGCGTGCGACCGACCGGAAGACGTCATCGACCAGACCCTGCTTGTCCGCCAGCGGAACTTCCCGAAAGCCGAAATCGGCCTGTTTTTTCGTCACCTTAGCCATCATTGGTCCTGCTGGCCCGACGATAGCGTGCCATGCACTGGGGCGCTACAAAGGCCGTGCGGCATGGGTTAACGAGGGATGTGGGGGCAGGGCTCGTCATGACAGTTCAATTCGGTCGCGTTGTACCCGTCTTCCGCATCTTTTCACTGGATAAGGCGCGAGAGTTCTACCTCGATTTTCTCGGTTTTAAGGTCGATTGGGAGCATCGTTTCGCACCGGACCTCCCGGTCTATATGCAGGTTTCGCGCGCCGGGCTCGCTTTTCATCTCAGCGAGCATCACGGTGACGGCACGCCCGGTTCGCTCGCCTATGTGTATATGAACGGCGTCGAAGATCTGCATCGTGAATTAAATGCCAGGAATTACCGACACAATCGCCCAGGCCTGCAAAAGCAGGAGTGGGGGATGATCGAACTGGCCGTGGTGGATCCCTTCAACAACCGCATCATCTTCGCCGAGCCGCTGGAAAAATCCACCGCATGAGTGCGACGAGCTGAAATGCCCGAATTGCCGGAAGTCGAGACCGTGCGCCGTGGCCTGGCGCCCGTCATGGAAGGTCAACGCTTTGCGAGCGTCGAGGTGCGGCGTGGCGATCTGCGCTGGCCGCTGCCGAGGGGGTTTGCCCGGACGCTGCACGGCAAGATGGTCGAGGGGTTGGGACGCCGCGCAAAGTATCTGCTGGCAGATCTCTCGTCAGGCGACGTATTGCTGATGCATCTGGGCATGTCCGGCTCATTTCGTGTCGGCAAGGACAGCGCGCCCGGCAAATATTATCACGAGCGTTCCAAGAGCACCGCGCACGATCACGTGGTTTTTCATATGTCGAATGGCGCGACGGTCACATTCAACGATCCGCGCCGTTTTGGTTCCATGAAACTCGTACGACGTTCCGAACTCGCGGATGAGCCGTTGCTGCGCGCGCTCGGGCCCGAGCCATTGGGAAATGAGTTCGACGCGGCGATGCTGGCAAAGGCTTGCGCGGGCAAAAAGACATCTCTCAAGGCGGCGCTGAGCGATCAACGTGTTGTTGCAGGTCTCGGCAACATTTATGTCTGCGAGGCGCTGTTTCGCGCCGGGCTTTCGCCGAAACGGCAGGCCTCGACCATTGCCGATCGTCAAGGCAGGCCCAACGAACGCGCCCAGAGACTGGTCGATGCCATCAGGGCGGTGCTCATGGATGCAATTGAAGCGGGGGGCTCGTCATTGCGGGATCATCGCCGGGCCGACGGATCACTCGGCGATTTTCAGCACAAATTCCAGGTTTACGATCGCGAGGGAGCCCCTTGTCCGTCCTGCAAGGGCAAGATCAAACGCATTGTGCAGGCCGGCCGTTCGACCTTCTATTGCCCCTCATGCCAGAAGTAGGCCACGTTACATCCTCCGAACGCCGGGATTGATGGCATGCGCAAGCTTGGCCTGATCGCTGTGACGCTCGCCGCTGCGGTGGCCGCCGCTTCAGCCGCCGATTATCCGGACCGTCCAATCCGCTTCATCGTCCCGCAAGCCGCAGGCAGCGCCACCGATACAGTCGCCCGCATCC
This sequence comes from Pseudolabrys sp., assembly GCA_036496445.1. Classification (GTDB taxonomy): domain Bacteria; phylum Pseudomonadota; class Alphaproteobacteria; order Rhizobiales; family Xanthobacteraceae; genus Pseudolabrys. The sequence goes on from DASXLC010000091.1 coordinate 10,465, forward strand.
TCGCTGCCGAACTGACGAAGGAACTTGGCCAGCAGGTTATCGTCGACGACCGCCCGGGCGGCGCGCTCACCATCGGTCTCGACCTGGTCGCGAAGTCGCCGCCCGACGGATACACCATCGGGATGGGTCCGATCGGCGCGCTCGCCATTACCCGGCACATGGTGACAAAACTGCCTTACAACATTGAACGCGACTTTCAACCGATCGCACTGATCGCGCGCGGACATCTTTTGCTCGCCGTATCGCCGAAATTGCCGATCAATTCGGTGAAGGAGCTGATTGACTACGCCAGAAAGAACCCCGGCAAGCTCACAAACGCTTCATCCAGCAACGGTTCACCAGGCCATGTCGGCGGGGAATTGTTCAAATACATGACCGGGACGGAAATCGTGCACGTACCATATCGCGGGGGTGCGCCGGCGATCACCGATCTGATTGCCGGTCATGTTGATCTCATGTTTGAAAGCCTGCAGTCGATCGCGCCTTTCGCGCGCGATGGCAAGGTGCGCGCGCTGGGTGTCAGCGGCGCGGCGCGCTCGCCGGCATTTCCAGAGCTTCCGACAATTGCTGAAGCTGGTGTACCCGGATATCTGGCGCCAACCTGGACCGGCGTGATTGCGCCGGCCGGCATACCGCGGCCGATCGTGGACAGGCTCAACGCCGCGATCAACAAGGCGCTGGCATCGGAAGCATTCAAGGAGAAATTTGCCAAGATCGGCGACGAGCCGGCGGGAGGAACACCGGAGGAATTTGCAGCGACCATCAAAGCCGATTCGGCCAAATGGGAAGAAGTCGTGCGACGTTCCGGCGCAAGGCTCGATTGACCCAGACCAATCCAGGGACCTGTTCATGACGTACCAGAATATTCTTGTCGAAACGCAGGGCCGGGTCGGCATTATCCGCCTTAACCGCCCCCAGGCGCTCAACGCGCTCAACAAGGCACTGATCGCCGAGCTCACACAGGCGATCGAAACCTTTGATGCCGATGAAAAGATCGGCTGCATGCTCATCACCGGCAACGACAAGGCTTTCGCCGCGGGCGCAGACATCAAGGAAATGGCGGACAAGCCGTTTATAGATGCTTATCTCGGTGATTTTGTTTCAAACTGGAATGTTGCGGCTCGCGCGCGCAAGCCGATCGTGGCAGCGGTTGCGGGCTTTGCGCTTGGCGGTGGCTGCGAACTGGCGATGCAGTGCGACATCGTGATTGCCGCAGATACGGCCAAGTTCGGTCAGCCGGAGATCAAGCTCGGCGTCATTCCCGGCATCGGCGGCACGCAGCGGCTCGCGCGTGCCGTCGGCAAGGCCAAGGCCATGGATTTGATCTTGACCGGACGGATGATGGATGCAGCGGAAGCCGAGAAATCCGGTCTGGTGGCGCGCCTGGTATCGCCAGAGAAGTTGATGGACGAAGCCATGAAAGTCGCTGAAACCATCGCCAACATGTCGCTGCCATCAGTGCTGGCTGGCAAGGAAGCCGTCAACCGCGCCTTCGAAGGCGGGCTCTCGGAAGGTATGGCCTTCGAGCGGCGAATTTTTCATTCGTTGTTCGCGACGGAAGATCAGAAGGAAGGCATGAAGGCGTTTATTGAGAAACGGACGCCTAAATGGAAAAACAAATAGCTATTTCCGTACGCAAATAACTCTCACGACCGCCGTTCTGGCATCGCTGCCGTCCGTCGCGGGCGCAACATCGTGCGCAGCCAGAAAGCCGCGGATGGTCGTCGCGGTGACGAGCCGCACCGGCTGCGCGATCGACTCGGTACTGGCAAGCACGAAATTCTGCATCTGCATCATGCCGAGGAATCGCCCTTGCGCATCGACCGCGGCCGCGCCGGAAAAGCCTGCCATCGGTACTGGCTGCCGCAGTTCGATCGCATTGCTTTCGGTCAGCCGCGCCTTGACCTCGGTCAGTTTCTTAGCGCCGTTCTGCTCTTTTGGGTCCGGAATGCCGACAAGGGTCACGTCACCCTTCTTGAACGCATCGGCTGCGAGCGCGAGCGGAGATACGTTATGCGTGCCGTAAACACGCAGCAGAGCCAGACCGCTATCCTTGTCTTCGGCAACCCGCTCGGCATCGCCAAGTCCCGGGGCGACGATGACCTGGCATCCAGCCGCGAGTTTGCGATCGGTGATTATATGACCGCTCTTGCTTACGATCAGGCCAGTGCCATATTCGACCGGTTTCGCCATGGCCGCGAACGGCGAACTGCGCTCGGGAAACGGCGAAAAAGCGCTCACCATCGCCGCCGTCACCGGCGCGACGATCGTTTCCATCATTTGGTCAAACAGCAACGTAAAGCCGCGGATCTCGCCGTCACGCGCATATGCACGGACGGAGAAATTCTTCAGGCCCTGCATGCCGCTGATAAAGAAGCTGTCGTCGCGCAATGCGCTCGACTCGACTTTGCGAGTGGCCGGTTCTTTCTTCTGTTGATCGAACAATGCGGGTAGCGTGAGCTCCGTAGTCTTGATACGGAACGTTTCAACCTGCACATCGCCGTGTGCGGACGAATAGCGCGTACCGCGCGTGGCCTCGCGCACTTGCGTCACCAATTTGGCAGGCAGGCCAAGACGCACGCCTGTTGACGGATCGGTCACGATTGTCCACCCGAATTCGTCCTCGTGGTTTTTGGCGGCTGCGAGCAGATTGGCGCGTTCGACGGAGGTCAGGATTCCCGTGATTTTCGCTTTTGCGCGCTTTTGGAAATTTCTGACGGCTGAGAGAAAAGGGTCTTCGCCGCCAATCGAACCGGTGTAGTCACCCGACCACAGCAGTGCCGACTGGATTTTCAGACGCTCGCTGTCAGACAGTGCTGCGGATGTCTCCACAGCCGATTCTGTTCCAGCGGAGTCGGCCTTCAGGGCGGCGGTCTTTGCAACGACTGTTGCCGGAGCAGCAATCCTCGGTGCAGCGATCTTCGGCGCGGCACGGCGATGCGCGGGCTTTGCCTTCTCGGTCGGCTGCGTCGGTGCGGGTATGAGGCCAGGCGATTCCTGTGTCAGCGCCGGAACGACGCCGAGCAGAAGCGCGAGCATCACAGTGGAGCCACCCAAGCGCATCGTGTTAACGACGCCCCATTGTAGTTTTGCGGTCACCTTAACCGATGGAGGCCTGCGTGCAAGGCTGGCTGGGGACTTCTCAATAGGAGTCAAAATGGAGTCAAACGGCGTTCGCCCCGGATCGAATCGCATTTACCGGCATCCAGCGCCTTCAGGCGCCGGATTCACATTCTTTCGCGTCATGCGCTAGATTAACCTTGATGCTCGATTCCAAAGAACTTGAACGCTATGCCCGCCACATCGTGCTGCGCGAAGTGGGGGGACCGGGGCAGGCCAAACTCAAGGCCGCGCGCGTGCTGGTCGTCGGCGCCGGCGGCCTCGGGGCGCCGGTTCTGCTTTACCTTGCAGCCGCCGGAGTCGGCACGCTTGGTGTCGTCGACGATGACGATGTGTCGCTGTCGAATCTGCAACGCCAGGTGATCTTCGCGACCGATGATATTGGCAAACCAAAGGTTGAGCGCGCCGGCGATGCGGTGAAGGGACTCAATCCGCATGTGAATGTCGAGACACATCGCGTACGGCTCACCGCAGCCAACGCCCTCGATCTGATCGCACGCTACGACATCGTGGCTGACGGCTCCGACAATTTTGTCACCCGTTATCTCGTCGCGGACGCCTGTTACTTTGCCCGAAAACCTCTCGTCACCGCCGCGGTCGGCACCTTCGATGGTTCGCTGACCTCAATCCGCGCGCATGAAACACGGGCTGACGGCACACGCAATCCCACTTATCGCTGCCTGTTTCCCGAACCGCCGGCGGAGGGCACCATACCTGCCTGTGCGGAAGCCGGAATACTCGGCGCACTGCCGGGGGTGCTCGGCTCGCTGATGGCATTGGAGGTCATTCGCGAGATTGTGGGCTTCGGTGAAGGCCTGGTCGGCCGCCTTCTTATGATCGATGCCCGTTCGATGCGGTTCGAGACGCTGACCTATGCATGGGATCCGAACAATCCGCTGAGCGGTAACACGCCGACGATCCGCGACCTGTCACAGCATCGACGGTAGCACCCGATCCGGCGGTCGATGGCCATCCATGAAGGTCTTGATGTTGATGATGACCTTCTCGCCCATATCGATGCGCCCTTCGATCGTCGCGGAGCCGGTGTGCGGCAGCAAGACGACCTTGCCCGTGCGGGCGAGCTTGACCAACTTTGGATTGACCGCCGGCTCGTGCTCGAACACGTCGAGCCCGGCACCGGCAATCTCATTCGACTCGATCAGGCGGGCGAGGGCGTTCTCGTCAATAACCTCGCCGCGCGATGTGTTGACGATATAGGCCTCTGACCGCAGCATCTTGAGACGGCGCGCCGAGAGCAGATGGTATGTCGCCGGCGTGTGCGGGCAATTCACCGACACGATGTCCATGCGCGCAAGCATTTGATCGACGCTTTCCCAATAGGTGGCGTCAAGTTCCTCCTCGATCTTGGGCGCGACCCGGCGGCGGTTGTGATAGTGGATCTGCAGGCCAAACGCGCGCGCTCGACGTGCGACGGCCTGCCCGATGCGCCCCATGCCGATAATTCCAAGCCGCTTGCCCCAAATGCGATGACCGAGCATCCATGTCGGCGACCAGCCGGTCCAGTCCTTGTCGGTGGTCAGGACGTGCGAACCTTCCACCAGCCGGCGCGGTACCGCCAGGATCAGCGCCATGGTCATGTCGGCGGTGTCCTCGGTCAGCACGCCAGGCGTATTGGTGACGGTAATGCCGCGCTGAACCGCGCTCGCGACGTCTATATTGTCGACGCCGTTGCCAAAATTCGCGATGAGCTTGAGCTGCTCGCCCGATTTGCCGAGCACTGAGGCGTCTATCCGGTCGGTGACGGTGGGCACGAGGACGTCGGCGATTTTCACCGCCTCGGCCAGCTGACCTTGCGTCATCGGCTTGTCGTCGGGGTTGAGCCGGGTATCGAAAAGTTCCCGCATCCGCAGCTCGATGGCATCGGGCAGCTTACGCGTCACAATGACCAGCGGCTTCTTGCTCTTCGCCATCTGACCTCAACCGCGGCAACTGGCGGCGATACCGCCAGAAAGCGCCGATTTAGCTCTCATTAACCGTGCTCGCCCACACTGCGAGTCATGCGATATCCGTTCTTTTTTCCTACCAGATGGCCGTGACAACACAAAGCTTCCGGTCCGCTCTCGGCGGCCTCGCACTGGCAGCCAGTATCGGGGCAACGGCTCCGGCCTGGTCTGCCGGGGACATCCTCACCGGCTCGATAACCGGCTCTGTAAGCGGCCTTCCGATCCCGCGTTTCGTGAGCCTCAAGTCCGACCGCGTCAATGCCAGGTCTGGCCCGAACAAGGATCAGGACGTGCGGTGGGTCTATACCCACGTGGGCATGCCGGTTGAAATTACCGCTGAATTCGAGAACTGGCGTCGCATTCGCGACTGGGAAGGCGCGGAAGGCTGGGTCTATCACTCTCTTTTGTCAGGCAGGCGTATGGCCGTGGTGGTACCGAAGACGAAAGACGAACTGGTCCCGCTTTACGAAAGTGCGGACCTCAAATCGGCCGTGTCCGCCCGGTTGCAATCCGGTGTGCTCGGTACGCTCAGGTCCTGCAACGGCAGCTGGTGCCAGTTCAGCGGTAAGGGTTTCGACGGATATGTCCGGCAGGAACGGCTATGGGGCGCCTATCCGAACGAGAAGGTGGAATAATTTCTTGATATGGCCGGCTGTCCCGGCCGGATCGATTCACAAGCGCGGCTGCTCCACCTAAGCAAATGCCCGGCGCAAGGCCGGGCACAAAAAGGGCGTCCTTCGTTACAGTGCCGCTAGCTCTTTCGCCGCAGCCGGACGACGACGTCAACGCGTGCGATCTCGAAACCTTCCGGAGGTGTCGGTGTTTTCCCGACAGTCACTTCCGCATCTGGAATGTCAAACACCTCATCTTCGCCCTCGACGAAGAAATGATGGTGTGCCGTCACATTTGTGTCGAAATAGGCTTTCGAGCCGTCGACGGCGACCTGTCGCAGGAGCCCAACTTCCGTGAATTGATGCAGCGTGTTGTAGATGGTTGCCAGCGACACCGGGACTTTCGCGCGCGTCGCTTCTTCATAAAGCATTTCGGCGGTGAGGTGGCGATCACCTTTGCCGAACAGGATCCAACCCAGCGCCATGCGCTGACGGGTCGGACGCAATCCGACCTGGCGCAACATGGCCTTGACGTCATGCCATGGACAGCCGGTGAGAGCCGACCGATCAGTTGAGTGCTCGGCGGCCTTCATATGCGGCAGTACCAAAGTACGTGTCAGTGTCATTACATTCGCGCCCAAAAAGCCCACCCCAAGCAGGAGCCGGCAAAAAACCGTTTCATTCGCAACATATACGAAATTGACCTATCAGATGCAACCGCCTCGCAATTAAAGGAAAGGCCGAATTGTCGCGTATTTTCATCGAGAAACACGTGTTTCCCGCCATCTTTGCCCGCTAGCTTTGGTGTGTTACCAACTTGGCATGGGAATTCAGCCAAACCCCATGCATGGGGACGCAGCGCCGATGAACACGCGCCGGCATAGCTTCGAATACGAAGACTTGCTTGCGTGCGGCCGCGGCGAACTATTTGGCCCTGGCAACGCCCAGTTGCCCTTGCCTCCAATGCTGATGTTCGACCGCATCGCCGAAATTAGTGAGGAAGGCGGTGCGCATGGCAAGGGAATGATCCGAGCCGAGCTCGACGTAAAGGCGGATCTCTGGTTTTTCCTCTGTCACTTCAAGGGCGACCCGGTGATGCCGGGATGCCTTGGCCTCGACGCTTTGTGGCAGCTCGTGGGCTTCTTTCTCGGCTGGTTGGGCGCGCCGGGCAAGGGCAGGGCTCTCGGGTTGGGCGAACTCAAGTTTTCCGGCCAGGTGTTGCCGACGGTGAAGAAGGTAATCTATGGCATCGATATCAAACGGGTCATGCGTTCGAAACTGGTGTTGGGCGTTGCCGACGGTTGGCTCTCGGCAGACGGCAATGTGATCTACCGTGCCAGCGACCTCAAAGTTGGCCTGTTTAAGCAGGACGAGGCGTTGCAGCCCAGCGGCGCTTGAACCCGGCGGAGGGCCTTGCCGAATTGGGTCGGCCGGCCAATCTGTGGGCTAATCAGCTTTAATCGCGGCAACCGTTTAGGGAAAATACGACTATGCGACGGGTCGTCGTCACCGGAATGGGCATCGTCTCTTCCATCGGAAACAACACGCAGGAAGTCCTGGCGAGTCTGCGTGAGGCCAAATCCGGCATCAGCCGTGCCGAGGAATACGCCAAGCTCGGGTTTCGCTGCCAGGTTCAAGGCGCGCCGACTCTCAATCCGGCAGAGTCGGTCGATCGCCGCGCGATGCGATTCCTGGGGGCCGGTGCGGCCTGGAATCACGTGGCCATGGAGCAGGCGATTCGCGATTCAGGTGTCGAGGAAAAGGATATTTCGAACGAGCGGACCGGCATCGTCATGGGATCGGGCGGACCGTCGGCGCGCGCCATCGTCGATGCCGCCGACATCACCCGTGAAAAAGGACCAAAACGTGTGGGCCCATTCGCGGTGCCGAAGGCGATGTCGTCGACCGCGTCTGCGACGCTCGCCACCTGGTTCAAGATCAAGGGCGTGAACTACTCGATCTCCTCGGCGTGCGCGACATCCAACCATTGCATCGGAAATGCTGCCGAACTGATCCAGTGGGGCAAGCAGGACATGATCTTCGCCGGCGGCTGCGAGGAGCTGGACTGGACACTGTCCGTGTTGTTCGACGCCATGGGCGCGATGTCGTCAAAATACAACGACACGCCGCAGAAGGCTTCGCGTGCCTATGACCGGGACCGCGACGGATTCGTTATCGCCGGCGGCGCCGGTGTGCTGGTGCTGGAAGAGCTCGAACGCGCTAAAGCCCGCGGCGCAAAAATTTATGCCGAGGTCGTCGGCTACGGAGCGACTTCGGATGGCTACGACATGGTGGCCCCATCCGGCGAGGGTGCAGTGCGTTGCATGAAAATGGCGCTGGAAAATGTCAAAGCGCCGATCGACTACATCAATCCGCACGCCACATCGACGCCGATCGGCGATATAAAGGAAATCGAGGCGATCCGCGAAGTTTTCGGCGCGAAGTGCCCGCCGATTTCGGCGACAAAATCCCTCACCGGCCATTCGCTTGGCGCCACCGGCGTGCAGGAAGCGATCTATTCGCTGCTAATGATGCAGAGCGGCTTCATTTGCGAAAGCGCCAATATCGAGAATCTGGACCCTGTCTTTGCCGACATGCCGATTGTGCGTGAACGACAGGACAACGTGAAACTCGGCTGCGTGTTGTCGAACTCGTTCGGGTTCGGAGGCACGAATGCTTCGGTTGTGTTCAAGCGGCTGGATGGGTGATTTGATCAGAGGCGCGTGAGAGCGTAGCCACAATCATGGCCGGGCTTGTCCCGGCCATCCACGTCTTTGGTGGATGGAGGACGTGGATGACCGGTGCGAGGCCGGGTACGACGGAGGAGAGTGCAAATTCATGCCGGGGTTGATGGACGGGAAGCGCGGGCTGGTGATGGGGGTTGCCAATGACCACTCCATTGCCTGGGGCATTGCCAAGACTCTGGCGCAGCACGGCGCACAGCTCGCTTTCACCTACCAGGGCGATGCGCTGGCAAAACGCGTAAAGCCGCTCGCCGAGCAAGCCGGTTCATCTTTTGTGATGCCGTGCGACGTCGAGGACATCGCTACGGTCGACACGGTGTTCGACGAGATCAGGAAGCAATGGGGCACGATGGATTTCCTCGTGCATGCTGTCGCCTTCTCCGACAAGAACGAGTTGAAGGGCCGCTACGCCGATTCCACGCGCGAAAACTTCATCCGCACGATGGTGATCTCCTGTTACGCCTTCACCGAATCGGCGAAACGGGCCGCGGCGCTGATGCCGAACGGGGGCGCCATGGTGACGCTCACGTATAACGGGGGCCTGCGCGCCATGCCGAACTATAACGTGATGGGCGTCGCCAAGGCGGCATTGGAAGCCTCGGTGCGGTACCTTGCAGTCGATTTTGGGTCGCAGAAGATTCGCGTCAACGCGATCTCGGCTGGTCCGATCCGCACGCTCGCCGGCGCCGGTATTACCGACGCGCGTTACATGTTCGCGTTCCAGCAGCGATATTCTCCGCTCGGTCGCGGCGTGACCCTCGAGGAACTGGGTGGCGCCGGCCTATATCTTCTGTCCGACCTTTCGAGTGGCGTCACCGGAGAGGTTCACTTCGTTGATTCCGGATACAACGTTATCGCGATGCCGCAGCCCGACGCGCTTAAGGCGAGCGGGGCGACAGAAAACGGCGAATAAGTTGAAAAAAAACTGGAACCCTACGTCGACGCCCGCTACGGCGAGTTGCTCTTGCCGGCTGGTTGTTGAAGCATGGCGCCGAGATTCGATTTCGAAGTAGGGAGATCCCAGAATGCAGCGCGAGTTAGCAGCGGAATTTATCGGTACGTTTGCACTGGTCACCGCCGTATGCGGCTCGGCGCTGTTTTCCGCGCCACAGGCCGGCCTTGTGGCTATCGCCTTTGCGGTGGGCTTATCTGTCATGGCGATGGCGTTCGCCGTCGGCAATATCTCGGGCGCCCACTTCAATCCGGCCGTCACTTGCGGGCTTGTGGCCGCGGGCCGATTCCCGGTGGAGCGGGCGCCGGTCTACATTGTTGCGCAGGTGCTTGGCGGCGCGGCAGCCGCCGGCGTCTTCTATCTTGTGCTCAGCGGCGCGCCACCGGCCAAATGGAATACGTTCACCACGATTTCCAATCTTTACGGCAGCGGCGGGTTCTCGATGGGCGTCGTTTTCCTGACCGAAACCGTGATCACGGCGCTGTTCCTCGTGGTGATTGTTGGCGCAACGTCACGCGGCGCGCCCGCCGGGTTTGCGCCAATTGCGATCGGTCTCGCGCTGACGATGTTTCACCTGGTCGCCATTCCGATATCGAACGCATCCCTGAATCCGGCGCGCTCGACAGCGACCGCAATCTTCGGCGGAGCTCAGGCGCTTGACGCCCTGTGGCTGTTCTGGGTTGCACCGACCCTGGGCGGCGTGATCGGCGGCGTCATCTGTCGCTGGTTACAAAATGAGATGCCAAAAAGCAGAGGGCGGCGCTAGGCCGCCCTCTCACCCTTCTTTCAACTAGCGGAAGATCACTCGGCTCCGCCGGCGGCTTCACGCGGCTGCTCGCCGCCTTCGGCCCGTTGCTTGCCTTCAATATCCTCGCCGGTGGCCTGATCGACCGCCTTCATGGACAGACGCACCTTGCCGCGTTCGTCCACGCCGAGCAGCTTGACCTTCACCTTGTCGCCTTCCTTGACGACATCGCCCACCTTGTTCACCCGACGTGCGGCCAGCTGGCTGATGTGCACCAAACCATCCTTGGCGCCGAAGAAGTTCACGAAGGCGCCGAAGTCCATCACTTTCACCACGGTGCCTTCATAGATGTGACCGACTTCCGGATCGGATGCGATCGACTTGATCCAGTTGATTGCGGCCTTGATCGACTCACCACTGGCAGAGGCGACTTTCACCGAGCCGTCGTCCTCGATATTGATCTTGGCGCCGGTCTTTTCGACGATCTCGCGGATCACCTTGCCGCCGGTCCCGATCACTTCGCGGATCTTGTCAGTCGGGATCTTGAACGTCTCGATGCGCGGAGCGTGCTCGCCGAGTTCGGCGCGCGCGGCAGTAAGCGCCTTGCCCATTTCACCCAGGATGTGCATGCGGCCGTCCTTCGCCTGCGCAAGCGCGACCTTCATGATCTCCTCGGTGATGCCGGCGATCTTGATGTCCATTTGCAGGGAGGTGACGCCCTGGTCGGTGCCGGCCACTTTGAAGTCCATATCGCCGAGATGGTCCTCGTCGCCGAGGATGTCGGAAAGCACGGCGAAGCGCTTGTCTTCCAGGATCAGGCCCATGGCGATGCCCGCGGTCGGCCGCTTGAGCGGCACGCCCGCGTCCATCAGCGCCAGCGAGGAGCCGCAGACGGATGCCATTGACGACGAGCCGTTTGACTCCGTGATCTCCGAGACCACGCGGATCGTGTAGGGGAACTCGGTCGGTGACGGCAGCATGGGGTGGATCGCGCGCCAGGCGAGCTTGCCGTGGCCGATCTCGCGGCGGCCGGGCGCGCCCATGCGTCCGGTTTCGCCCACCGAATACGGTGGGAAGTTGTAGTGCAGCAGGAACGTCTCCTTGTAGGTGCCCTGCAGCGCGTCGATGAACTGCTCGTCCTCGGCAGTGCCGAGGGTCGCGACCACCAGCGCCTGCGTCTCCCCACGGGTGAACAGTGCCGAGCCGTGGGTCCGCGGCAGCACGCCGACTTCCGCCACGATCGGCCTGACGGTTTTAACGTCACGGCCGTCGATGCGCTTGCCGGTATCAAGAATGTTCCAGCGGACGATCTTGGCTTCGAGCTCCTTGAACACGCCGGCGACTGCGAGCTTGTCGTACTCCGGTTCGGCACCTTCCGGGAAGAAGTGCGCCATCACCTTTTCCTTGACGGCGGCGACAGCGTCCTGACGATCCTGCTTGCGCACGATCGAATAGGCCGCGCGCAGATCCTTCTCGGCGAGACCGAGAATTTCTTTTTCCAGTGCCTTGTAGTCGGGAGCGACGAGGTCGCGCGGTTCTTTCGCGGCCTTCTCGGCGAGCTTGATGATTGCCTCGATCACCGGCTGGAAATGCCGGTGGCCGAACATCACCGCGCCGAGCATGATTTCCTCGGACAACTCCTTGGCTTCCGACTCCACCATCATCACCGCATCTTGTGTGCCGGCGATGACGAGATCGAGTTGGCTTTCCGGCATCTCATCGAGAGCCGGATTGAGCACGTACTCATTGTTGATGAAGCCGACGCGGGCACCGCCGATCGGGCCCATGAATGGCGCACCGGAGATTGTTAATGCCGCCGACGCGGCGACCATCGCGACGATGTCAGGGTCGTTTTCCATGTCGTGCGAGAGCACGGTGACGGTCACTTGCGTGTCGCAGCGCCAGCCGTCGGCGAACAGCGGACGAATCGGGCGGTCGATCAGGCGTGAGGTCAGCGTATCCTTTTCGGTGGGACCGCGTTCGCGCTTGAAATAGCCGCCGGGGATTCGGCCGGCCGCGTAATATTTTTCGGTGTAGTTGACGGTCAACGGAAGAAAATCAATTCCTTCCTTTGGCTGCTTGGCCGCCACGACGGCGGCAAGAACGGTGGTCTCGCCATATTTGGCGAGCACGGCCCCATCGGCCTGCCGCGCCATCCTGCCGGTTTCGAGGGTTAGCTTGCGCCCACCCCAATCGAGTTCAACTCGGTGAATATCGAACATTGTGTATTTCTCTCATGGTTTCTGGCGAGCCCCGAAAGCCATGAGCAAGACGGCGAGAAGCTGTCGCGCATCTCCGCGGTGCGGGAAGCAACAGCGTCTGGCGATCCTGCCATGGCGTTTCGAACCTTGCCTTGTTGCAAGAGGCGATCCTTATCGGCTCTTGCCAAATTGCCGGCCGCGCCTATCGCCGCCGGTTCAATCGAGCGAACGCGTTTCTCGCGCTGCTCTGCGAAACGCGCCGGGCTTAAGCGCCCCGCGCGGAATAAATCATCGGCGAATGCCGAGTTTCTCGATCAAGCTCTTGTAGCTCGCTTCGTTTGTGCGACGCAGGTAATCGAGCAGCTGGCGGCGCTGGCCCACCATCTTGAGCAGTCCGCGACGAGAATGGTTGTCCTTGACGTGGGACTTGAAATGCTCGGTGAGATTATTGATGCGCTCGGACAGGATCGCCACCTGAACCTCCGGCGACCCGGTATCTCCGGGCTTCTTGGCATACGTCTTGATTACTTCGGCCTTGCGGCCGGTGGTCACCGACATCGGTCATCCTTTCTTACGCGCGGCTCTGCCCATCAGGCCGGCGAGGTTGAAGACGCGCTTGGGGACGATTTCGCCACTATCCAGTTCGGCCAGGGCCAGTAGCTGGCCCGATACCGTGACGTAGATTGTGCCGCGGAAATTGGGTGCGTCCCGTCCGCGCAACAAAACGGCCTGGCCTCTCTGAAGCCTTGCCGCATCCGCCCGACTGACGGCCAGCGCCGGGATGTCGTCCAGCGCGGTCTCAACGGGCATGAGTGCGTCCGCGAGGCTTGCCTCGCCGGACGCGGCTCTATGACATAGAGCCTCCAGATGTTCCAGCAAAATCATGGTTTCTTCGCCAAATGGGCCAACTGCGGCCCGTCGGAGGGCGCTGACATGGCCAAAACAGCCCAAAGCGCGGCCAAGATCGCGGGCAAGCGAGCGCACATAGGTCCCCTTGCCGCATTCCGCCTCCAGGACGGAGTGGTCCGGGTTAGGGGAGCTGACAAGATCCAGCCTGCCGATCTCGACCGGGCGGGCCATGAGTTCCACAGTTTCGCCGTCGCGCGCGAGGTCGTAGGCACGCTCGCCCTCGATCTTGATCGCCGAATAACGTGGCGGCACCTGCTGGATGCTGCCGGTAAAGGATGGAAGAAGCGCCCCGATGGCATCGGCCGAAGGCCTTTGATCGTGTTGTGCGATGACGCGTCCCTCCGCGTCATCGGTATCGCGTTCCTCGCCCCAGCGAACCGTGAACCGATAGAGCTTGCGGCCGTCCATGACGAACGGAACGGTTTTGGTGGCTTCGCCGAGTGCGATTGGCAACGCACCGGATGCGAGCGGATCGAGCGTACCGGCGTGGCCAGCGCGTTTGGCATTGAACAGCCGCTTCACGACGCTGACCGCATGCGTTGACGTCATGCCAACCGGCTTGTCGAGCACGACCCAGCCATGCACGTCGTGCCTGTCACGCTTTTTCTGTTTCGGTCGCTCTCGGCCTTCATCCCGGGCGACTTCGGCAGTCAGCGGTCGATCAAGGTCTTTCACGTTGTTTTCAGTCACTCGCTGTCCTTGTCGTGGTCCAGATCGCGCTTCACATCCGGTGAGCGCAGCAGCTTGTCGATGCGCTCGGCTTCGGCGAAGCGATCGTCGACACGGAACCGGATGTCGGGCGCAAACTTGAGATTGATGCGGTGGGCGATCTCGCCCCGCAGATATTTCTTATGCCGCTCGAAGGCAGCGACTACCTCTTCGGCATCGCGGCCGCCCATCGGCATCACGTAAATGGTGGCAAGGCGCAGGTCGGCAGTCACCTTCACTTCAGGTATTGTGATCATGTGTTTTTCGATAACCGGATCGTGCACGTCGCCGCGTGTGAGCATCTCGGCGAGTGCGTGCCGCACCAGTTCACCGACCCGCAGCTGACGCTGCGAGCCTCCAGGCGATGATTCGCGGGGATGTTGCTTGCGACTTGCCATAAAAATCTCAAACCCTGATGTTGTCACGCCCGGCCCTGTGCCGGGCATCCACGTCTTCCTTCAATGAAGGAAGGGAAGCGTGGATGGCCGGATCAAGCCCGGCCATGGCTGGGGAAGGTGGGGGTTCTAACCCGCGCGTGTGAGATTTGGACTCACAGCGAGCGTTGAATCTGCTCCACCCGGTAGCATTCAATTACGTCGCCTTGCCGCATGTCCTGGTAATTTTCGAAGGCCATGCCGCATTCCATGCCGGCGCCGACCTCGCGCACGTCATCCTTGAAGCGCTTGAGTTGCGACAGCTTTCCTTCGTGGATCACGACATTGTCGCGGATCAGTCGCACATTGGCGCCGCGCTCCACTGTACCATCGGTGACCTTGCAGCCGGCGATGTTGCCAACCTTGGAGACCTTGAAGATCTCCAGGATCTGCGCATTGCCCAGCATGGTCTCGCGCAGCGTCGGCGGCAGCAGGCCGGACATCGCCTTTTTAACGTCATCCACCAGATCGTAGATGATGTTGTAGTAGCGAATCTCGATACCGGCCCGTTCGGCCGCTTCTCGTGCTTCCTTGTTGGCGCGCACATTGAAGGCGATAATCGGGACACCGGACGCTTCCGCCAACGTCACGTCTGATTCAGAAATTCCACCGACGGCGGAGTGCAGCACGCGCGCGGCGACCTCGTCGGTTGCCAGCTTGTCGAGCGCGCCGATAATGGCCTCGACCGAACCCTGTACGTCGGCCTTGATCACCAGCGGGAATTCCTTGCGGCCCGAAGTCTTGGCCTGCGCCATCATCTGTTCAAGCGAGCCGCGCATGCCGGTCGCACGCGCCGCCATCTTTTCGCGCTTCTGCCGCGCACGATAATCGGAGACTTCGCGCGCGCGGGCTTCGTTGTCGACGACCGCCAGACGGTCGCCGGCATCAGGGGTGCCGGAGAAGCCAAGCACTTCGACCGGCGTGGAGGGTCCTGCCGTCTGGACAGGTTCCCCGGTATCGGAAACAAGCGCGCGGACACGGCCCCATTCGGCGCCGGCTACGACGATATCGCCGGGATGCAGGGTGCCGCGCTGAACGAGAACGGTTGCCACCGGTCCTCGGCCGCGGTCGAGCTTGGCTTCGATGACGGTGCCTTCCGCCGCGCGGTTCGGATTGGACTTGAGATCGAGAATTTCCGCCTGCAAGCCGATCATTTCGAGCAGCTTGTCGATATTCGTTTTCTTGATGGCGGACACTTCCACGTCCACCACCTCGCCGCCCATGGATTCGACCTGGATCTCATGCTGTAAAAGATCGGTGCGCACGCGGTCCGGCTTGGCGTCGGGTTTGTCAATCTTGTTGATGGCGACGATGATCGGCACCTTCGCCGCCTTGGCATGGTGGATCGCCTCCACCGTTTGCGGCATCACGCCGTCGTCGGCGGCAACAACCAGCACCACGATATCAGTGACTTTGGCACCGCGGGCACGCATGGCTGTGAAGGCGGCATGGCCGGGTGTGTCGATGAACGTGATCTTGGCGCCCGAGGGCGCGGTCACCTGGTAAGCACCGATATGTTGGGTGATCCCGCCGGCTTCGCCGGCTGCCACCTCAGACGATCGAATGGCGTCGAGCAGCGATGTCTTGCCGTGGTCGACGTGGCCCATCACAGTGACGACGGGCGCACGCGATTCGATTTGTCCCGGATCGTCCGCCACATCGAAAAGACCTTCTTCAACGTCGGCTTCCGAAACGCGGCGCACGCTGTGGCCCATTTCCTCTGCAATGAGCTGGGCGGTATCGGCATCGATCACGTCGTTGATCGTGGCCATCTGGCCTTGCTTCATCAGCAGGCGGATCACGTCGACTGCGCGCTCGGACATGCGGTTGGCGAGATCCTGGATACTGATGGCCTCGGGAATCGTGACTTCGCGGATCAGCTTTTCCTTTGGTTCGCCGGAGGCGACACCTTTAAGCCGCTGGGTGCGACGTCGGAATGACGCAACGGAGCGCTCGCGTACTTCGTCGGCACGCAGCGCAGTCACCAGTGTGAGACGTCCACGCTGCTTCTCGGCGCCAATACGAGGGGCAGGACGCGGTGCTGCGGGTGCACGCGCGGCGCCAGGCCGGCGGGCACGCGGAGCTTCATCCTCGTCGGCCTCAAGCGTGAGCCTTGCGCCCGGGCCGGTGCGCGTAACCTCTTCGCCGCCGAAGCGTTTCTTGGCAACCTCGCCAGCCTTACGCTTGGTCTCTTCGTCGTGCTTGCGGCGATCTTCTTCCTCGCGCTTGCGCGCCTCCGCGGCTTCCCGTTCGCTGCGGTCTACAGACTCGCGGCTGGCGCGACGGCGGGCTTCTTCTTCCGCGATCTTGCGTTCTTCGGCCTCGCGCACGCGCGAGTCGGCGAGCGCGTGCGCGCGCGCATTACGCTCTTCGTCGGTCAAAGTGCGTAGAACAACGCCGGAAGCTTTCGGCTTTGCTTCCGCCTGAGACAAGCCTGCACTGGCCGCCGGCGTCGCCGGCGCTTTCCTGCCGGCTGACGGGGGTTTCTTGACCTCGACAGGAGCTGCGGCTTCAACCTTGGCTTCGCCCGGTCCACCGACCGTGCGCCGCTTTACCTTCTCGACCACGACCTGCTTGCTGCGGCCATGGCTGAAGCTCTGGCGCACCACGCCCGTCTCGGTGCGTGGCTTGAGCGTCAGCGTCTTGCCGGAAACGCTGAGTTTTTTCTCGCCGGGGTTCTTGGTTTCGCTCATTCCGTACTGTGTCCTTATGCGCCGTCCGTCGGCGCATGCGCGCTAACTGCCTCAGGCGAATTTCCGGTCCGGAAGCGCATCAAACGCGTGACGCGCGCAAGAAAAGTCTCGCTTCCGGGCCCGGCAAGCAGGGCTGCATGTACCACATTTGGACGGTTCAATGCCAAATCCAATTGCGCGCCGGTAAACGCGTCGATCACCACGATTTTGCGCGATTCCCCGGCTCTATTGCGGTGGAGGGCGGCCATCAGCTTGCGCTTGCCGTCGTCGCCGGCGTCGCCGGCGTGGATCAGCGCCAGGATATCGTCCCGGCCAAGCGCGCCCTCGACCCTCGAAAAACCGCTGACCACCGTGCCGGCCTTGCCGGCCATCGCCAGCGCATCAAGGGCGGCCCGTTCAATCAGCTGTTCCGTTTGTGTCGCCAGATCGCGGGCGACCCGCACATCCCGCTTGAACCCGCGGGCGAAAACGTTCCGTTTGACCGCCTCCTCGATGGAGGCGCGGGTCGCGGTGATCCAGATGCCGCGGCCCGGCAATTTGCGTTTGACGTCAGGGACTGCTTCTGCGGCCGGACCCACGACAAAACGGACCATGTCCTCGGCCGGTTTTAGCTCGCGCGTCAGCGCGCAGGTCCGCTCCGTCCCCGGGGCGACACTGGTCGCCCCGCGGTCGAGATCACTGTCCTGCGCCACTGCGAGCATAACGATTGCCGCTCTCCCTATGCCTGGGGCTGCGGCGCTTCTTCGGGCGCCACTTCGGCCGCCGGCGGCGCAAGCTCCGCCTCAGTGACCCAACCGGCCTTTACCCGCGCCTGCATGATCATGGTCTCGGCGTCTTCGCGCGACACACCGAAGCCCTCGAGGAAGCCAGGCTCGTGCTTGCTCTCGCCATCCTTGCGTTCCGTCCAGCCAATGAGATCATCGGTGGCACAGCCGGCAAGGTCCTCGACCGTCTTCACGCCATTCTCGCCGAGTGCGACCAGCATTTTGGTCGTTACGCCGGGCACATCCTTGAGCGCATCTTCGACGCCCAGTTCGATACGTTTGGTGTCGAGTTCAGCCTCCTGCTTGTCGAGATATTCCTTGGCGCGCTCCTGCAGCTCGCGGGCAGTGTCGGCATCAAATCCTTCGATGCCGGCGATTTCTTTCTCATCTACCAGCGCGAGCTCTTCGATCGAGCCAAAGCCTTCGGAAGCCAGAAGCTGGCCGACCACTTCGTCCAGATTGAGCGCCTCGACGAAAACCTTGGTGCGATTTTCGAACTCGGCCTGGCGGCGTTCGGATTCTTCTTGCTCCGTCAGTATATCGATGTCCCAGCCAGTAAGCTGAGAAGCGAGACGGACATTCTGGCCGCGCCGTCCGATGGCAAGGGACAATTGCTGATCCGGCACCACAACCTCGATGCGCTCCTTGTCTTCGTCGAGCACGACTTTGGCGACTTCCGCCGGCGCCAGCGCATTCACGACGAAGGTGGCGATGTCGGGCGACCATGGAATGATGTCGATCTTCTCGCCCTGCAGTTCGTTCACGACCGCCTGCACGCGCGAGCCCCGCATGCCGACGCAGGCGCCGACGGGGTCGACTGAGGAATCGCGCGAAATCACGGCAATCTTGGCACGCGATCCGGGATCCCGTGCGACCGCCTTGACTTCAACGATGCCGTCATAAATTTCCGGCACTTCCTGCGCGAACAGTTTGGCAGTGAATTGTGGATGCGTGCGCGACAGGAAAATCTGCGGGCCGCGCGGCTCTCGCCGCACATCGTAGATATAGGCGCGGATGCGGTCACCGTTGCGGAAAACTTCGCGCGGCAGCAACTCGTCGCGTCGAACGATTGCCTCGCCGCGTCCTAGATCGACCACCACGTTGCCGTACTCGACACGCTTGACGATGCCGTTGACGACATCGCCGATACGATCCTTGTACTCGGCATATTGCCGGTCGCGCTCGGCCTCACGCACCTTCTGCACGATCACTTGTTTGGCCGATTGCGCGGCGATGCGGCCGTATTCGAGCGGCGGCAACGGATCTGCAATGGTGTCGCCGACTTGCGCAGCCGGATGGCGTTTGCGTGCTTCTTCCAGAGTAATCTGGTTGGATGGGTTCTCGACGCTCTCGACCACCAGCATATGGCGGGTAAGACGCAGATCACCGGTTTTCGGTTCGATCTCCGCATGCACGTCGGTTTCCGCTCCGTATCGGGACCGCGCCGCTTTGGCGATGGCGTCTTCCATTGCTGTGATCACGATTCCGCGGTCGATCGCTTTTTCACGCGCGACCGCATCGGCGATCTGCAAAAGCTCGAGCCGGTTGGCGCTGACTGCCATAGCTCACTCTCCTCCTTTGGCGGCAGGCCTCTGCGGCCGATGCCTTGAATGTCTCTCTTCGCGTCGTACTTCTTTCCGTGCCTCGCGCGCTTTACGCTTCGCGGATTTTTCGCGCCGCAAAGCTTCGGTCACCAATTCGTCGGTGAGCATAAGCTTGGCCTCGCTCATGTCCTCGATCGGAAGCAGGACCTCGGCTTCTTCGCCTTCGGTCGCGTCATCGCGCCGCATCCGTACAGCTTCACCCTCGGTCCCGATCAATACGCCACGGAAACGCTTGCGGCCCTGGACCGGCATAGCGGTTTCGATCTTTGCGAGATGGCCCGCATAGCGCTCGAAATCCGATTTGCGCACCAGCGGCCGGTCGATACCGGGCGAGGAAATCTCGAGGCGATAGGTCCTTTCGATGGGGTCGGCGACATCGAGTACCGGCGATAGCGCGCGGGAGACGGACTCGCAGTCTTCCACCGTCATGGCGCCGTCCGGCCGCTCCGCCATGATTTGTACGGTGCACCCTTCGGCAGCCGACACGCGGACCCGCACCAGCCGGTAGCCGAGCTGTTCAATAACTGGCTCGACAATGGCCGCAACGCGCGCCGGCACTCCCGGCTCGGTGATGAGCCGCGGTTCGTCCGGCGCGGCGTGGGGAACCGCAAGTGTCTGTGACGCGTCGTCTGTGCCCATTTGGTAACAAAAAAGAGCGGGCCCCGCGGGACCCACTCTCAAAACCCGATTGGTTATGAGGGTGTCTTGTAACGCCGGAAATATAGCGATTTCTTGAACTCACGCAAGGGCGGGGCAGCGTGAACGACTAACCCTTCGTTCAGAATCTGCGCTTAAATTTGCGGAAAACCGCCAGCCGGATGGTTTTTTACAGCGTTTTGTAGGTTCCAGATGGGTGTTCCCGCCTCGCTGCTTCCAGAGCTGGAGGACGTCGTCCAGCATGGCTCGGCGGCAAAGCGCGCGGAGACCCTGCGCCGGATTACCACCCTTTTCCTCGACGGCGCTCCCGGCTTCAACGCGGAGCACGTCGCCCTGTTCGACGACGTCATCGGCTGCCTGATCGAGGAGATCGAGGCCAAGGCGCTTGCCGAACTCGCGCGCCGGATCGCGCCACTTGCCAATGCGCCGGCCGGTGTCGTCAGCGCGCTCGCCAGGAATGACGATATCGCGGTTGCCGGTCCGGTATTGAAGCAGGCAAGGATCGCCGATCCCGACCTGATGTACATCGCCGAGAACAAGAGTCAGGCGCATCTGCTCGCGATGTCAACGCGCCTGGGAATCAGCGAGGCGCTATCCGATATTCTCGTCGGGCGTGGCGACCGCGAGGTGGCGCGCTCGATCGCCAACAATAGACATGCGCAGCTCTCAGATAGTGCGTTCACGACACTGGTCAAACGCGCGGAGCAAGATGGCGTGCTGGCAGAGAAGGTCGGCATGCGTACCGACATTCCGCCGCGGCTGTTCCGGCAGCTTTTGCTCCAGGCGAGCGAAGTCGTACAAAAGCGTCTGCTGGCCAAGGCGAAGCCGGAAACCCAGGCCGAGATCCGACGCGTCCTTGCACAGGTCGTCGACGAGGTTGCTATAAAGGCGGCGCCACGCAATTACGCCGCCGCTCTTGCGGCGGTGCGCGGTCTTCACAAGGACCGCAAGCTCGGCGAAGTCGACATCGTGGAATTCGCCAAAGCCGGAAAATACGAAGAGACTATTGCCGCGCTTGCCACCTTGTGCGCGGTTCCGGTCGAAGTCGTCGACAGGCTGATGAATGGCGAGCGTGCCGATCCGGTTCTGATCCTGGCGCGCTCCGCCGGCTTTGGCTGGCCGACGGTAAAGGCGGTTCTCAACGCCCGGCCCGGCGGCAAGCCCGCGCCTCAAACGCTCGATGTTGCGCGCGAGAACTTCGAACGGCTGACCGCACCGACAGCCCAGCGTGTCGTGCGCTTCTGGCAGGTGCGCCAAGGAACGGGCGAGTAGGCGCTGCCTATCCATGGTTGATCGCTTGGTCTCGTCAAAGTCTCCTTCCTTTCGGCGGCCGAATAAGTCCCCGGCCTAACTCCGTCGAAAAATAAAATATGCGGGCCGGCGGCCCTCGCGTTTGGCCTTGGCCTCGTAGCGCGTACCGGCAAAGTCAGGCCAGGGATTGCGCCATTCGTCGGCACATTCCGCAGTCCAGACGAAATCTGGCGATCGCGTCACGCGCGCGAGCGCATAGGTCGCGTAGTCAGCGATGTCCGTTGCGAAACGGAGCTCGCCGCCCTTTTTAAGAAGCCGTGCGAGGCGTCTTAAATTGTCGTCCTGGATAAACCGCCGTTTCCAGTGCCGGCGCTTCGGCCATGGATCGGGATAGAGCAGATCGATGCGCGAAAGGGCGGCATTGGGCAGCCAGTCGAGTAATTCGCTGGCGTCGCCGAAATAGAAGCGGATGTTCGCCAGTTTATGCTCGTCAACCGCGGCCAGCGCCTTAGCGATGGCATTGACGAAGGCATCCGTGCCGATGAAGCCGGTGCGCGGATTGGCTTGCGCCTGAGCGATCAAATGCTCGGCACCGCCGAAGCCGATTTCCAGCCGCAGATCATCCACTGGTGTTGCAAACAACGTACACAGGTCGGCAGGCGCGGGTTTGGCCAGATCAACTGCGAGCCGCGGCAGCAGCGCATCGAATAGCGCCGCCTGGCGCGGCTTGAGCGGGTGGCCCTTGCGGCGACCGAAGAAGGCGCGTGTCGTTGTTGGTGCGTCGCGATCCATTACTCGTCATGCCCGGTCTGCTGGCGGGCATCCGCGTCTTGCCGGTGCGCAACTATCAAAGACGTGGATGGCCGGGACAAGCCCGGCCATGACGAAGCATCGAATTGCTGGATCCCCGCGAAGTGAACGGCCGCTCACCTCACCGCGCTGCGGATGGCGGTCGCGAGGTCGGTCTTCTCCCAGGAGAAACCGCCGTCTTTTTCCGGCGCACGGCCAAAGTGGCCGTAGGCCGCAGTGCGTTTGTAGATCGGCCGGTTGAGCTTGAGCGTGCGGCGAATATTCGTCGGTGTCAGACGGAACAGCTCCGGCAGAACCTTCTCGAGCTTTTTCTCCTCGACCTTGCCGGTGCCGTGGGTATCGACCAGCACCGACATCGGATCGGACACGCCGATCGCGTAGGCGACCTGGATGGTGCAGCGTTCCGCCACGCCGGCCGCGACCACGTTCTTGGCGAGGTAGCGCGCGGCGTAAGCCGCCGAGCGATCGACCTTGGTGGGATCCTTGCCGGAGAAGGCTCCGCCGCCATGCGGCGCATAACCGCCGTAAGTATCGACGATGATCTTGCGGCCGGTAAGTCCGCAGTCGCCGTCGGGGCCGCCGATCACAAAGTTGCCGGTCGGATTGACCAGGAAGTCGGATGACCTTTGCGGCATCCATCCCTTCGGCAGGGCCGACTCGACCGCGTCGGAAATCATCTCCTTGATCAGGCCGGGCGTATATTTCTTGCCATTGCGGCTCTGCGCGTTGTGCTGGGTGGAAACGACCACCTTCGTGCAGCCGACGGGCTTGCCGTCAACGTATTTGACCGTGACCTGGCTCTTGGCGTCGGGTTGCAGATCGTAAAGTTGGCCGGAACGGCGTTTCTCCGACAGCACTTTAAGGATCTTGTGCGCGAAATAGATCGGCGCCGGCATGAACGAGTTCTTTTCGTAGACTTCGCTCTCGGTGCAGGCGAAACCGAACATCATGCCCTGGTCGCCCGCGCCTTCTTCCTCGCCGCCCTTTTTCTTCTTGGCGTTTACGCCCATGGCGATGTCAGGCGACTGGCCGTGCAGCAACACCTCGATGTCGGCGCCATAATAGGAGAAGCCATCCTGGTCGTAGCCGATGTCCCTGACGACGTCGCGCGCGATGCTGGTGATCAGCTCGCGATCAACTACCGCCTTGTCACCGTGCTTGCGGAACAAGGGCGCCTGACCGCGGCCTTCGCCGGCGATGACGATCTTGTTGGTGGTGGCAAGCGTTTCGCAGCCGAGCCGTGTGTTCACAAGGCTGTCGTCGGCGATGCCGAGCTTGATATCATTTTCAAGAAATGCATCGAGGACCGCGTCAGAGATCTGATCGCAAACTTTGTCCGGATGACCTTCGGAGACCGACTCGCTGGTGAATAGAAAATTGGTGTGAGCCACCGTTACCACTCCTCGCACGGCGCGGCAGCACTGCCGCGTCCTGTTTTGTTCGGGTGGTTCTTGCAGTGGCGGCGAGCGAGGTCAAGATGCGGGCGCGGTGGGCAGTCTCCTCGCCAGATGGGATTTGACCCCCCCTTTATCAATCCACGCCGGCAATCTGCTCGACTAAATCGACGATGCGCCGGCGTAGCTTGCTGCTCTTGATGCGCATAAACGCCTTGGTCAGCGATAGACCGTCGGATGTGGCGAGAAAGTCAGCGACATAAGCGGGAGAGGGCGCCTCGCTCATACCGCCTGAATAGCCTGGTGAATGCGGCGCCCCTTCGAAGAAAAACGAGACCGGCACCTGAAGTATCTGGGCGATCTGCTGAAGTCGGCTGGCGCCGACACGGTTGGTTCCCTTTTCGTATTTCTGGACTTGCTGAAATGTGAGGCCTAGGGCATCGCCGAGCTTTTCCTGACTCATGCTCAGCATCATCCGGCGCATGCGCACGCGCGAACCGACGTGCTTGTCGATCGGATTCGGTGCCTTCTTGGCCATCGAATTCTCCTATGCCCCCATTGCGCGTAGTTGTCACAAGTGAATGCAGCAAAGCAATCCGCGGTTTCCCTGTAATCGGGAATGGCACCGTAAATAATTCATAGATTTCAGCAGTTTTCGTATGATGACAATGTAGAGCTATAGGCACATTGTCGCGCGTGCAGGTTGCTCTGTGCGTGCAACAACTTACACCATACGTTGTACTTCTCCGCAATCTATGCGCGAAGCCGGCGCCGCCCCACGATGATCAGGCTCAGGCCCAATACAAGGATCAAGGCGTAATTGCCGTAGCTCAGATAAATCGTCGGCTCGATTGCGGTCGGCAGACGAGCATCAAGCACGCCTTCGACGCCCAAAGGCAGACTGTTGATGATCCTTCCGACCGGATCGATGACCGCCGAGATGCCCGTGTTGGCCGCGCGCACCAG
>DASXLC010000092.1:0-8876 GCA_036496445.1 Pseudolabrys sp.
CCGTCGGAGTGCGATCCCGGGAACCTACATAAGTAGGTGGGCGCCATATGACCGAACCCACGAGCCCGGCCAGGGACAGCTCCCGTTAGGATCGTAAGGCCCCGGGGAATTTGTCTCCTAACGCGCCCCGCAGCCCCGCGAGTCGAATGTAGTGCTTATGGGAGGCAGACGCCATGCCGACTCTCGTCGTTTGTCGGAAAGAAGTTAAGACCGGCTCACCCGATCGGCACGCTGCCATTGCCGACCGTTTGATTGAGTTTCTTTGTAATGCCTTCGATGCGTTCAGCGGCGGAATTGAAGGCCCCGGTCACGGCGTCGGACGCGGCCTTCGCGCGATCGGCCGCAACGAGCCGGGCATCCTGCAAGGCAGCGACATCTTCCTCGAGACGGCGTACCTTCTGCATCGCCTCATTCATTTCGTCGGCCAACATCAATGCAGCCATCACCGTCAGTCGCGTGTCGCCGATTTCACCGAACTTGCGCCGCAGGCTGATGATGCGCTGGTCGATATCCTTGGCGAGCGACTGCAGATGATCTTCCTGCCCATCCTCGCAAGCGAGACGGAATTGGCGGCCGGCGATGGTGGCAACGATCTGGGCCATGAATTTACTCGTTCAAGTCCAGCACCGACTGGATTGACGCAATCGCAGTATCGAGTCGCTCGGCGATTTCGCGGTTTGTCGACTCCAGTCGCCGCGAGCGCGCGGTTTCGCCATCAAGTGCTGCGGCCAATCGCGTACGGTCGACACCGAGAGCCTGCACCTGGGCGGCGAGGCCCTCTTCATTGCGGTCAGCATGCTTCCGCCGTTCAACCGCGGCATCGAGCGCGTCGAGTGCGAGCGCCAGACGCCTGACGGCAGTATCGATTGCGCTTTGCTCCGTCATTGCCTTGCTCCGCATCAAAAAGTCTTGCGGCGGCAGATATTTAGGCAAAGAACTTTACGTGCTGCACAACCGCACAGTCAACGCTTGGCGGATGATTTGCCCAGCTGTTTTCGTGGCCTGTGCATGACGGATCAGTGTCGGAGCGGTCACATTGACTCAAAGGACTTACATGCTATCCACCGCCCAAAAGGCCCATTCATGAGCGCAAAAGCCTCGCCGACGGCAGCCGCGGCGCCCGTAGAGCGTCGCGAGCAACCGGTCGCTGCCCCAGTCATTGCTCACGCGAGCATGGCCAACGCGATTCGTGCGCTGGCAATGGACGCCGTGGAACAGGCGAAATCCGGCCATCCGGGCATGCCGATGGGCATGGCCGATGTAGCGACCGTGCTTTTCTCGCGCTTTTTGAAGTTCGACCCGGCCGATGCCGCCTGGCCCGACCGCGACCGCTTCGTGCTGTCGGCTGGCCACGGCTCGATGCTTCTGTACACCCTGCTCTATCTGACCGGCTACGAAGCGATGACGATCGAGGAGATCAAGCGCTTCCGTCAGCTCGGTTCAATCACCGCCGGCCATCCGGAATTTGGCCACGCGCCCGGCGTCGAGACCACCACCGGCCCGCTCGGGCAAGGGCTCGCCAACGCCGTCGGCATGGCAATCGCCGAGAAACATCTCGCCGCAGTGTTCGGCGACGGCATCGTCAACCACAAGACCTACGTCATTGCTTCCGACGGCGACCTGATGGAAGGCATCAGCCAGGAAGCAATCGCGCTCGCGGGCCATCTCAAGCTCAATAAACTGATTGTCCTGTTCGATGACAATGGCATCTCGATCGATGGTGCATTGTCTCTTGCCGACAGCGTCGATCAAGTGAAGCGCTTCGAGGCGGCCGGCTGGATCGCATCGCGGATTGACGGGCACGATCCGGCGGCGATCAATGCGGCGTTGGAAAAGGCGCAGACGTCCGACAAGCCAGTGCTGATCGCCTGCAAGACAAAAATCGGATTCGGCGCGCCAACCAAGCAAGGATCGGAAAAGTCGCACGGGTCTCCGCTCGGCGCGGAGGAAATCGCCGGTGCGCGCAAAACGCTTGGCTGGACTTCCGCGCCATTCGAAGTGCCGGCCGACATCTTGAAGGCCTGGCGCGCAGCGGGCGCGCGTTCCAAAGGCGCGCACGCAGACTGGGCAAGGCGGATGGCCGCGCTCGACGGCGGCAAGCGTGCAGAATTCGATCGTCGCATGAAGGGCGACGTGCCGAAGCAAGCGCTCGCGAATGCCATACGCGTGGTGAAGGAAAAGCTCGCAGCCCAACCGAAGGAAATGGCGACCCGCACGGCCTGCGAATTCGCGCTCGAGAGCCTGATCCCGGCACTGCCGGAGATGATCGGCGGTTCGGCCGATCTCACCGGTTCGAACAACACGCGCATCAAGGGCATGAAGGCGATTTCCTCCGGCGATTTCTCCGGCCGCTTCATCCATTATGGCGTGCGCGAGCACGGCATGGCCGCCGCCATGAATGGCATGGCATTGCACGCGGGCGTCGTTCCCTACTCCGGCACGTTTCTGGTATTTTCCGATTACTGCCGTCCGGCAATCCGGCTCGCTGCGCTGATGGGCAAACGGGTTGTCCACGTGATGACCCACGACTCCATCGGTTTGGGCGAAGATGGACCGACGCATCAGCCGGTCGAGCAACTCGCCGCGCTTCGGGCGATTCCAAATCTGTTGGTCTTCCGCCCCTGCGATGCTGTCGAAACCGCCGAGTGCTGGCAGCTGGCGCTCGAGGCCAATGACAGGCCGAGCATCCTTGCCCTCACACGGCAGAATCTTCCACAGCTGCGCAGCCGGCTCGACGACGACAATATCTGCGCGCATGGCGCCTATGAGATAGCGGGCCCGGACGGCCGTTCCGACATCTCGATCTTCGCCACTGGTTCCGAAGTTGCGATTGCGGTCGACGGTGCAAAATTGCTTGCCCAGCGCGGCATTGCGGCACGCGTGATCTCGGTGCCCTGCTTCGAATTGTTCCACGAGCAGAGCGAAGAGTACCGGCGCGCCATCATCGGCGACGCACGGGTGAGGATCGGTGTCGAAGCCTCAGTTCGTCAGGGCTGGGATGCCATTATCGGTTCCGATGGAATCTTCATCGGAATGAATTCGTTCGGCGCAAGCGCGCCGTACAAGGAACTGTACAAGAAATTCGGGATTACCGCTGAAGCGATTGCCGCAGCGGCGATAAAGAAGCTGGGTTAGATGGGCCATATCCGGCCTTGTGCCGGGCATCCACATCTTACTATCTAGAATAGCCGGGAGCGTTTCCATGACAGTACGCGTTGCCATCAACGGATTTGGCCGTATCGGGCGCAACATTCTGCGTGCCATCGCTGAAGCCGACCGCAAGGACATCGAGGTCGTTGCCTTAAACGACCTGGGCCCTGTCGAAACCAACGCGCACCTGCTGCGCTATGACAGCGTGCACGGCCGCTTTCCTGGCGAAGTAACCGTAAAGGGCGACAGCATCAACGTCGGCAACGGCGCCATCAAGGTGACGGCCGAGCGCGATCCTTCGAAGTTGCCGTGGAAGGATCTCGGCGTCGATATTGCGCTCGAGTGCACCGGCTTGTTCACGGCCAAGGACAAGGCCGCGGCGCATCTGAGCGCCGGCGCCAAGCGCGTGCTGATTTCAGCGCCCGCCGACGGAGCTGATCTCACCGTGGTTTTCGGGGTCAACCACGACAGGCTGACGAAGGATCACAAGGTCGTTTCCAACGGCTCATGCACCACCAATTGCCTTGCGCCGGTCGCCAAGGTGCTCAACGACGCAGTCGGTATCGAAACGGGATTCATGACCACGATCCATGCCTACACCGGCGACCAGCCGACGCTCGACACCATGCACAAGGATCTCTATCGCGGGCGCGCTGCCGCGCTGTCGATGATTCCCACCTCGACCGGCGCAGCCAAGGCGATCGGCCTGGTGCTGCCGGAACTCAAGGGCAAGCTCGACGGCGTTGCCATCCGCGTTCCGACCCCGAATGTCTCGGTGATCGACCTGAAGATCGTCGCGAAGAAGGCAACCACAAAAGAAGAAGTCAACGACGCCATGAAGCGCGCTTCAGAGCAGCAGCTTAAGGGCATTCTCGCCTACACAAACGACCCCAATGTCTCGATCGACTTCAACCACGACCCGCACTCTTCCACGTTCCACATGGATCAGACCAAGGTCATGAACGGCACGCTGGTGCGGGTCATGTCCTGGTATGACAACGAGTGGGGCTTCTCCAACCGCATGGCGGACACCGCCGTGGCGATGGGGAAGTTGATTTAGCGAGACTTTAGATTTCGTCACATCCGGCGTTGTGCCGGGTATCCACGTCCACGATTGTTCGTTTCGCGAGGACGTGGATG
This sequence comes from Pseudolabrys sp., assembly GCA_036496445.1. Classification (GTDB taxonomy): domain Bacteria; phylum Pseudomonadota; class Alphaproteobacteria; order Rhizobiales; family Xanthobacteraceae; genus Pseudolabrys. Next base: position 4,291 of record DASXLC010000092.1, read on the forward strand.
GCCGGGGACAGGCCCGGCCACGACGAGTGGGCGCCCCGATGGACAAATTCCGCACTCTCGATCGAGTCGATTTGAAGGGCAAGCGCGTCCTGGTACGCGTCGATCTCAACGTGCCGGTAGAGAATGGTGTCGTCACCGACTCGACCCGCATTGAGCGCGCCGCACCTGCGATCGCTGAAATCGCCGACAAGGGCGGCAAGGTCATTCTGCTTTCGCATTTCGGCCGACCGAAGGGGCGCGATCCAAAACAATCGCTGAAGCCTGTCGCCGCCGAAGTTGCTCGTATCATCAAGCGGCCGGTGAAATTTGCCGACGACTGCATCGGCGAAGCGGCGGAGCGCGCGGTCGCCGCGATGAAGCCCGGCGACATCCTTTGTCTCGAGAACACCCGCTTCCATGCCGGCGAAGAGAAAAACAATGCGGCGTTCGTCGCCGCGCTCGCCAAGCTGGGCGACATCTGGGTCAATGACGCCTTTTCGGCCGCGCACCGCGCTCACGCTTCTACCGAGGGCCTTGGTCACAAACTGCCTGCTTATGCAGGGCGCACCATGCAGGCAGAGCTTGAAGCACTCGCCAGGGCGCTTGAGCAGCCGGAACGGCCATTGGCAGCGATCGTCGGCGGAGCCAAGATTTCCACCAAGCTCGACCTGGTCGGCAACCTGCTCGACAAGGTGAATGCGCTGATCATCGGCGGTGCCATGGCCAATACATTCCTGCTCGCGCAAGGCAAGAACGTCGGCAAATCACTTGCAGAAGCCGACCTCGTCGCTACCGCGAGCGAAATCATGGACAAGGCCAAGACCGCGAAGCGCGAAATCGTGCTCCCTGTCGACGTCGTAGTGGCTGAAAAATTCGAGGCACACACGCCCTGGCGGGTCGTCGATGCCGACAAGGTCGGCACAAAGGATATGATTCTGGATATCGGCCCACGCAGCGTCGAGCAGGTCGTTTCAGTCCTGGCGCGCTGCAAAACGCTGGTGTGGAACGGACCTTTCGGTGCCTTCGAAATGGAACCGTTCGACAATGGCACGGTCGAAGTCGCGGAAGCCGCGGCGGAACTGACGCAAGCCGGAAGGCTTGTCTCCGTAGCGGGCGGCGGTGATACCGTCGCAGCACTCAATGCCGCGGGCGTCACCAATCGGCTGACTTATGTCTCCACCGCCGGCGGCGCCTTCCTGGAGTGGCTGGAAGGCAAGGCCTTGCCCGGGGTCGAGGTGTTGCGGATAAAATGACTACGAACAGTGCCATCCGGGGGAATCCAGCGGATGTGATGGAGGGAATGATGAATCTCGATGAATTGAACAAAGTGGCGCGGGCCATGGTCGCACCCGGCAAGGGAATCCTGGCGGCCGATGAATCCTCCGGCACCATCAAAAAACGTTTCGACACCATCGGCGTGGAGTCGACCGAAGACAGCCGCCGCGACTATCGCGAGATGTTGTTCCGCTCGACGGAAGGAATGAAGCACATTTCCGGCGTCATTCTTTATGACGAGACCATTTGGCAAAAAGCGAAGGACGGTACGCCGCTTGTTGAGCTCATCAAGAAGGCTGGTTCGATTCCAGGCATCAAGGTGGATGAAGGCACCAAGCCATTGCCGAATTGCCCGGGTGAGGTTGTGACCATTGGCCTCGACAAACTCGCCGACCGGCTCCCGAAATACTATGAACAGGGCGCGCGGTTCGCGAAATGGCGCGCCGTGATCGACATCGGTGCCGATGGCATCCCGAGCTACACCTGCATCCGTGCCAATGTGCACGCACTCGCGCGCTACGCCGCGCTGTGTCAGGCGGCGCAGATCGTGCCGATCGTAGAGCCCGAAGTGCTGATGGACGGCGATCACGACATTGAGCGCTGCGCGACAGTCACCGAGCTGGTTCTCAAATTGACGTTCGAGGAACTCTACTTCAATCGCGTTGCGCTCGAAGGCATCGTGCTCAAACCGAACATGGTGATATCCGGCAAGAAGAACGGCAAACGCGCCGGCATCGAGGAAGTCGCAGAGCGCACTGTAAAAGTGTTGAAAAATTGCGTGCCTGGTGCGGTGCCGGGTATCGCCTTCCTGTCTGGCGGACAGAGCGACGAGGAGGCAACCGCCCATCTCGATGCCATGAACAAGATCGGCAATCTGCCCTGGGCGCTCACCTTCTCATATGGCCGCGCGCTTCAGCATGCGCCGCAGACCACATGGAAAGGCAAGAGCGAGAATGTCGCCGCCGCCCAGCGTGCCTTTTCTCATCGTGCAAAGATGAACGGGCTCGCTGCACTCGGTCAATGGAAAGCCGATATGGAGAAAAAGGCGGCGTGATATGCAAAGGGCCGCGTAACGACGCGGCCCTCTTGCTTTTATCCCGTTGCGTGCGGGATCAGTCGCAATTGGTTTTTTGAATTGTCTTCGAGCCAGTGATGTCTTCCTTGTGCACTGTCTTGGAAGAACAATCACCCGTACCAGTCGTCTCCTTGGTGATTGTCTTTTTCTCACCCAGGAGCCCATCACGCTTCTCGATGGTGACGGATGTGTCCGGGCGGTCATGTTCGATGACGACGGCGGGATCACGCCGCTCTTCGATCACAGTCTGTGCATTGGCACCAAACACACCAATCGCGCTGGCGGCTAGCGCAAACGCAAGGACATTGAGCTTCATGGTCGCCTCCTGCTAATAAGCCTCGCCTGTCAACGCCTCCCCGCCTCGGACGTTCCCAAAGTTCCCCCGCAAGCTAAGGACACGAAACGTGATTGATCTTTACACCTGGACCACGCCTAACGGCCGCAAGGCTTCCATCGCCCTCGAGGAATTCGGTTTGCCCTATACCGTTCACCCGATCGATATTTCCAAAGACGAACAATTCGCACCGGACTTTCTCAAGATTGCACCAAACAACCGTATCCCCGCGATCGTCGACCGCGACACCAATATTGCGCTGATGGAATCGGGCGCCATCCTGATCTATCTCGCCGACAAGACCGGCAAGCTGATGCCGAAATCGGGTGAAGGCCGTTACCGCGTGATCGAGTGGCTGATGTGGCAAATGGGCGGCCCGGGGCCGATGCTTGGCCAGGTGCATCACTTCGTGAAGTACAACAAAGGTAAGGCACCTTATGCGGAAGAGCGCTACCTGAAAGAAGGGCATCGGCTTTACAAGGTGCTCAACACGCGGCTGGAAGGCCGCGAGTTTGTCGCCGATCAGTATTCCATCGCTGACATCGCGATCTGGCCGTGGATCTCCCGTTTCGAATGGCAAACGATCGACCTGAAGCAATATCCAAATGTGAAGCGCTGGTATGAAACCATCGCAGCGCGCCCGGCAGTCCAGAGGGGCTACAAGGTGCCCAAGGATATGGGACCTATCCCGATGCCATGACCCTTTGCGCCCGACCGTCCGGTTGGGGCGCCGAAAGCGCCCGCGACCCAGTGACAGCCGAGGTCAATTTTTCGCCTGATTGAGCTACCATGCGGTGCCATGACTTCGCGACCTAAACAGGCGGCCCCGCGCCCGGTTCCTCGCCTCTACCTCACCACGCCAGCGATCGTGGATCCTTCCGCGTTTTCATCGCAACTGACCGCCGCCCTCGACGCCGGCGATGTCGCCGCAGTTCTGCTGCGCTTTGCTGGGACGGACGAACGAACACGGATCAATTGTGCAAAGGCGCTCTCGACTCCGGTGCAAGGAAAAGGCGCGGCCCTTCTGCTCGACGGTCACGTCGAACTGGTCGCGCGCGCCGGCGCCGATGGCGCGCATGTGACCGGCCCCGTTGCACTCAGGGAGGCAATCGAACAACTCAAGCCCGAACGAATCGCCGGTACCGGCGGACTCGTCACACGGCATGACGCCATGCTCGCCGCGGAGCAAGGAGCCGACTATGTGATGTTCGGAGATCCGGACGTTGAGGGTAGACGCCCGGCATTGCCGGCGCTCGAGGAACGCGTCGCCTGGTGGGCCGAAGTTTTCGAAATTCCGTGCGTCGGATACGCGGCGTCTCTCGGCGACATTGCGCCTTTGGTCGCGGCCGGCGCCGACTTCATCGCGCTTGGCGATTTTCTGTGGCGGGATAGCGACAAGATCGCATCGACGATAAGCGAGGTCAGCGGATATCTAAAGCTGCCGGAGCCGACAGCATGAGCGGGGTGCTGCGGGGATTCGTCGTGCTCGGAATGCTTGCTGTGGCCACGGCCGTCACGCCGACTGCGGCACAAGTTACAAAGAACGCACCGGCGCTGCCGCCATGGCCTCAACAGGCGCCGAGCGCCGCCGGGACCGTTGACCCATCCACCATCGACACCGCCTACGGTGCATTTCAGCGCGGCCATTATCTCACTGCGCTCAACGAGGCGACCAAGCGCGCCCAGCAGAATGATCCCACTGCGATGACATTGCTCGGGGAAATTTACGCGCAAGGTCTTGGCGTTGGCCGCGACGATGCGAAGGCCGCGCAATGGTACAAGCTCGCCGCCGACAAGGGTGATCGCGACGCCTTGTTCGCGCTGGCAATGTTCAATTTCCAGGGCCGCGCCGGCACACGCGACCTTGCAGAGGCCGCGCGGCTGCTTGAAGCCGCCGCCAGGCTCGGCCATCCAAGTGCGGCC
>DASXLC010000093.1:0-20142 GCA_036496445.1 Pseudolabrys sp.
GGATCGCTCGTCACAGCAATTGGCTGTTTGTATCCGCTTTCACGTGCGGCCCGTTCAAACGCCTTGGCCGCCGAATGCAGATTGCCGGAGCCATAGTCGACGATGGCAACGCTCACCGCTGCGCTCCCGGCTCGGGGAACAAACCGATGACATCGGATGGCGACGGCGGCCCGCGCCGCATCGGCGTCGAATATCTTGGTTCTGGCGAAGCGGGCGGATTGGGCAGAGCACCTGCGGCGCGCTTGCCCCACTCGCCGAAAAAGCGGCGCTCGGCCATTTCAGCGTCCTCGCCGATAACGAAACCGAGCATGGTCCAACCGCGACGCGCCAGGGTCCAACGCCATATGCTGGGCGCCTCGAAGCCGATCAGCAACGCGATCAGCAGCCAGACCAGAAATTGTGTCGTGGCGGGCGCCCGTAGCACAGCGAGCCCGACGCCGGCCAATGCGTAACCGACGACATAGATTGCAAAAGCGAGCCACAGGCGGCGGAGCAGCAGCCATAACGGCGCTAGCACGAAGGCCCAGAAATGAAAGCCGTCGCGCACGAACAAGAAACGCTCGGGGGCGCTTCTTGTCTCGCCATTGCGTGGCGGCGGTGCGTGCACAGTGAAAGTGGGCATTTCGTTTACTCTACCAACGTCACCCCGTCGTATCGCCCAGGATGACGGCAACAATTCGGTCAGCCGCCAAGCGAGCCCTTTGTGGACGGCACTTCATCTCTGGCGCGCGGATCAATCGCGACAGCCGTCCGCAACGCGCGTGCCAGACCTTTGAAGCACGACTCGGCGATATGGTGATCATTGCTGCCGTAAAGGGTCTCGGCGTGCAATGTGATGCCGGAGTTCATGGCAAAGGCCTGGAACCACTCCTGCACCAGTTCGGTATCGAATTCGCCGACCTTGTCGCGCACGAATTCGGCCTTGAATACCAGAAACGGACGCCCGGAAATGTCGACAGCGACCCGGGTCAACGCCTCATCCATAGGTACATGCACATCGGCGTAACGCGTGATGCCTTTCATGTCGCCGAGCGCCTGCTTCACCGCCTGACCAAGCGCGATGCCGACGTCCTCGGTGGTATGGTGATGATCGATGTGCAGATCGCCCTTGGCCTTGACCGTGATGTCGATGCGCGAGTGCCGCGCGAGCAGATCGAGCATATGGTCGAGAAAGCCAATGCCGGTCGCGACCGACGCGCGACCCGCGCCATCGAGATCGACTTCGACCTCAACGTCGGTTTCCTTGGTCTTTCGCTTGACGGCGCCCTTGCGCATGCAAATATCCCTTATTCGCGCGCCTTTTATCAGGGGTTTGGCGGATTCGCCACATCCGTTGCGAATGGTTTGCAAACACGCTGTGCCATGCCTAGATGACGCAAGTCTGGGGCCCTAAGCGTATGTCATCGAACGAACTTCCCTCCTGGCACGGCACCACAATCCTCACCGTCCGCAAGGGCGGCCAAGTGGTCATTGGCGGCGACGGCCAGGTGACAATCGGGCAAACGATCGTCAAATCCAATGCCAAGAAGGTGCGCCGGCTCGGCAAAGGCGACGTAATTGGCGGATTTGCCGGTGCCACCGCCGACGCCTTTACGCTGTTCGAACGGCTGGAGGCCAAGCTCGAACAATATCCCGCTCAGCTCACCCGTGCCGCAGTCGAACTTGCAAAGGACTGGCGCACCGACCGTTATTTGCGCCGGCTGGAAGCCATGATGATCGTCGCCGACGCCAACGTTTCCCTGGTGCTCACCGGGACCGGCGACGTGTTGGAGCCGGAAAACGGCGTCATGGGCATCGGCTCCGGCGGCAACTACGCACTCGCCTCGGCGCGCGCGCTGCTCGATGGGCCGCTCGATGCCGAAGCGATCGTGCGCAAGTCACTCGATATCGCCGCCGAAATCTGTGTTTTCACCAACCGCAACGTCACTATCGAATCCCTGAAATCGTAAAGGGAACATGCGTTGACCGACTTCTCCCCCCGCGAAATTGTGTCCGAACTCGACCGCTACATCGTCGGCCAGGGCGACGCCAAACGCGCCGTCGCGATCGCCCTGCGCAACCGTTGGCGGCGATTGCAGCTCGACGAGAAATTGCGCGAGGAGGTTCTGCCGAAGAATATCCTGATGATTGGACCGACCGGCGTTGGCAAGACCGAGATCTCGCGCCGTCTTGCCAGGCTTGCCGGCGCGCCATTTCTCAAGGTCGAGGCGACCAAGTTTACCGAAGTTGGCTATGTGGGACGCGACGTCGAGCAGATCGTTCGTGATCTGGTCGAGATCGGCATTTCGCTTGTTCGCGAAAAGAAGCGGAAAGATGTGCAAGCGCGTGCCGAGCAATCCGCCGAGGAGCGCGTGCTCAACGCCCTTGTCGGTCCCGGAGCGAGCCCGGCTACGCGCGAAAGCTTCCGCAAGAAACTGCGTGACGGTGAACTTAGCGACAAGGAGATCGAAATCGAGGTGCAGGCCGGTGGCGCGGGCATGCCGATGTTCGAAATCCCGGGCATGCCGGGCGCACAGATGGGCGCCATCAATATCGGCGACATTTTCGGAAAACTGGGTGGCGGCCGCACCAAAACGCGACGCGTCACGGTTGATGAATCACACGCCATTCTGGTCAATGAGGAGTCCGACAAGCTCCTCGACAACGAGCAGCTGGTGCAGGAATCGATACGCGCCGTCGAGCAGAATGGAATCGTTTTCCTCGATGAAATCGACAAGATCGCCGGGCGCGAAGGTCTGCGCGGCGCCGACGTATCCCGCGAGGGCGTGCAGCGTGACCTGCTCCCCCTGATCGAAGGCACCACCGTCAACACCAAGCACGGCCCGGTGAAAACCGACCATATATTGTTCATCGCCTCCGGTGCGTTCCACATCTCCAAGCCGTCGGATCTGCTGCCCGAGCTGCAAGGCCGGCTACCGATCCGCGTGGAGCTCAAGGCCCTCACGCGCGATGATTTACGGCGCATTCTGACCGAGCCCGAAGCTTCGCTGATCAAGCAATATATCGCGCTGATGGGAACGGAAGGGGTCACTCTTGAATTCAGCGAGGACGCAATCGACGCCATCGCCGATATCGCGGTGGCCGTGAATGCCAGCGTCGAGAATATCGGCGCCCGACGTCTTCAAACGGTCATGGAGCGGGTGCTCGACGAAGTATCATTTGCGGCTCCCGACCGGTCAGGCGAAACCGTCAAAATCAACGCCGCCTACGTGGAGAAGCACATTGGCGACCTTGCCAAGAACACCGACTTGAGCCGGTTCATTCTTTAAGCATGCGCTGATTTGCTTTTCCGTCGACCTCTAACCACGTCGACAACTGGATCGGTCATCGCAACGGGATCGGATGCCGGGAAGGTTTCTTCCAGCGCTTCGTCGAGATCGCGGTCGAGATTCCTCTCACGAGTCGGCTCGCGGTCTTTTTCCGCGGATTTCGTTTTACTGGATTTTGGCTTGTTCGACATACGCGATACTCCTGAAGCGAGTGGTGCTCTAGCTTAGCTTCTCTTGCTCCGCCGTACCCGCACATAAAGTGCCCCCTCGCCGCCATGGGTGACGTGCGCGTCCTCAAACCCGACGACCAGTGCGCGGAACTCCGGCAGGCCCAGCCACTGCGGTACCTGCCGTTTCAAGACGCCGCGCTCACCGTCACCCGCACGCGCGCCTTTACCGGTGATCACCAACACCAGTCGCGCGCCGCGGGAACTCGCCGTGCGCAGAAACCGCAACAAGGTTGCGTGCGCTTCGACCTGCGTCAGCCCATGCAGGTCAAGCCGGCCGTCAATCCCTTCCTTGCCGCGTGCAACGCGCTGCTTCATCCGGCGGCCAAGCGGCGCAAGCGGCAAGTGCTTTCGGTCCGCCGTTGACGGCGGTATTGGCAGCGGCCTCGTGGCAGAGGGTTTCGGCCGGACCGTGCCGCTCACCAACCCTCCGTCATCGCCGGATTCACTGGATTCGCGTAACGGCGCGATCGATTTGGTCACGGTGGTCCACAGCACGCGTTCTTCCGCGGAAAGAACACGACGCCGCCTGCCGTCGCCGGAGCTCATGATGTCAGGGGCGCCGCTTGGGCAGCCGCACCGGTACGCTGGACGTTGTTTCCGTGGCCGACCGGGCAGCCGCTGTCACAACCATCGCCGGCCGGGGCTTCGGAAGCGGGACATTTGTGGCCACCGCCATGCCACTAATAGCCACGCTTTGCGGCGCCAGCATCACGAACTGTCCATTTTGCTTGATGCGGCCAGCAATATGGCTGATCTCCTCGCCGTGGCCGAAGTAGATGTCGGCGCGCGCCGGCCCCACGATCGCGGAGCCGGTATCCTGCGCAAACAGCAGATGACGGAATTTGGTCTCCGGTTTTTCGCTTTCGATCGGCAGTTCGGCGTCTATCCAGACCGGTGTGCCGTAGATATGGATGCGCTTGTCCACGGCCAGCGAGCGGCCGGGCGTAAGCGGCACGCCCTGGGCGCCAATGCACTCATCGTGCGTACCCAACGGCGTCTCCTGGAAGAAGACAAATGAGCGGTTCTTGCGGCGCAGTTCCTTGCCTTCGTCCGGATTCGCTTCCATGAATTCGCGGATCTTGTCCATCGACATCTCTTCCTTGGACACGATGCCGCGATCGATCAGGAATTTTCCGACCGGCGTGTAGGGCATTCCGTTGCTCGCAACATAATTGAGACGCAACAACTTGCCATTGTCGAGCTTCACACGTGTTGAGCCTTGAATCTGCGCGAAGAATGCATCAACCGGATTCTTGATATAGCAAATCTCCAGTTCCTTGCCGGCCAATGCACCGTCTTCAATCCTGGTGCGATCGAGATTGGCAAAAACCTTGCTCTGGTGCCTCCTCACTGTCTCTGCCGGCGCGGCATAAACCGGGATCGTGTATTCGTCGCTGGGGAAGCGCGAGCCATCCACCTCGGTTTCGTAGTAACCGGTAAAGAAGCCTGCGGTTTGTCCGGCCGGCGTCACTCGAACCGGTTTGAAATTGTCCTCGAAAAAGACTCGCGCATGGTCGCGGTCGAGTTGGCCGGCCGCCACTGCGCGCCCACACACCTTGAAAAGTGCACCATAGAAAGGACGTGCCGACCGCATCGCCCTGGTGCCGTTGAGGATGGCGCGACAGCTTTTCAGGAACGTATCAAAGGCGGCGGCGTGATCGTCATCCGTCCAGCCCGCGAGCGTCGAAAAGCTGAGTGGTTCAATGCGCGCGTTGCGAAGATTCAAAGCCAATGCCGGATCGCTTGGAGCTGCGATGAGCCAGAAGCAGAAACCAACGATACAGGAGGAGCGAAGAACGATCCCCTGCATGCCGTCACTGCCCGGCTTCAGTCGCGAGAAGCTTCCAGTTCGGATCGCGCGAGGTGACGTCGCGAGCAAATGTCCAGACGTCCGTAATGTCGGTTACGCGCTCGGCGTTGCCATCAATGACATTGCCATCCTTGTCGCGCGTTACTGAGACGAGCTTGGACTGGAATCGTACGGTCACCTGCGCGTTACGCCCGCGCAGTTCGGCCGCGGTAATATCCGCGTTGTCGATGGACACGAACCGGCTCTCCACCGTTTCACCGCGCTTCTCGCGTTCACTGATGGCGCTCTCAAAGCCGTCATAAACTTCGCGTGCCAGCAGATTCTTTAACGTGCGGCGGTCACCTTCGGCGAAGGCGTTGACAATCATCTCGTAGGCAGCGCGCGCACCTGTGAGGAAGTGCTTGCCATCAAAATTGGCGTCAGCTCCTGCGATGGCATCGAGGCCGGCCGCAATCACCGAACCGGCTTCGGCAACGCCCTTCCACCGTTCGGGGGAGGATTCCGTCTGATCGGCCGGTTTCGACGTGGTCGCTTCAGCGTTACGATTGGGCAACGTAACGATCTTTTCGGCCGCCGGGCGAACGGGTTCCCGGGCAGAATAAGGATCGTACGGAGGACGCTCCCGACCGGTGCGCTGGCCAAGCACGCTTCGCAATCGCAGGAAGATGAACACTGCGAGTGCCAAGAAAATGATGGTGTAGATATCGAACACGTCTCGCATGCTTTCGGCTACCGTAGCGGCACATCGGCCAGGTCAGTGTTTCGGCCCGTCGTCGACGAGACGACCGAGCGGCCGGCTTTGCCGCTATTGCATCCGCCGGTGGCCACGCCAATCCTAAGGCCGGGCCTCGCGCCAGGACCTCGGCGCAATTCAGGTCTCTCGATCGAACCTTAGACGATCAGGGCGCCTAGGCCAACATCGACAAGGCAGAGAACGTATAATGATTAATGTGGCAAAATGGGTGTTGTTGGCGCTGCTGGCGCTGCCATTTCTGGAACTTGCGGTATTCGTCGCGGTCAGTGCCATGATCGGGTTCGGCTGGGCGTTGAGCCTGGTGGCAGCCGGTTCGGCCATCGGTTTGCTCATATTGCGCCGTGCAGGCGGCAATCATATTGCGCGCATGCGCGTCGCCCTGGACCAAGGCAGTTTCACTGCCTGGCAAGCGGACGCGTCGGGCGGCGCGATCCTGACTGCGGGAATTCTATTGTTAATTCCGGGATTTATTACTGATATTGCCGCTCTTTGTCTGCTTATACCGCCTTTGCGTCACGCCATGCGCGTCGCGTTCGGCCATGTTGTCGCGCCAGTCCGCAACGACGGTGTCGTCGACCTTCCACCGGAACAATGGCATCAGGTCCCCGACCCCTCCTTGCCGGACCAGCGCAGGCACGAGCCGAGGCGTTGAGCCGGGCATACCATCGGCTCCTAAAAAAGATCATGCGGACGCAAACCGATACCATCCTTGTTCCCTTCCTGACCCTATGTTAGCCAACCGCCGCACAAGCAAGGATGTGGTGCGAAGGAGCGTTCATGACGACGACGAACGGAGGCCCAACACCGGCCGCGGCGCAGGATATGCAGCCGCAACTGACCGTGGTGTCTCAATACATCAAGGATTTTTCGTTCGAAAATCCGAACGCGCCGAAGTCGCTTGCTGGGCGTCAGGAACAGCCTCAGATCGGCATTCAGATTAATGTCGGCGCCAACCCGTTGTCGGAGAGCGACATCGAGGTGGTGATTAAACTCGACGGCAAGGCAGAAGTCGGGACGACTTTATTGTTCCGTTTCGAATTGGAATTCGCCGGCGTGTTTCGCATTCGGAATGTCCCGCAGGAGAGCATGAACCCGGTCGTATTGATCGAGTGCCCGCGGCTTCTCTTCCCGTTTGCGCGCGAGATCATCGCCACCGCGGTCCGCAATGGCGGCTTTCCACCACTCCTGCTCGATCCGGTGGATTTCGTCGGTCTCTACCGCCAGAAGATGGCGCAACAGCAACCCGCTCCCGCACCTGCGCGGGGCTAAACCCTCAGCCGGCGTCCGGTCGGTACTCGCGCCACAGTGCGTTCTCGCCGAGGCTCGCCACAAACTCGCGGTGCGCCACAAGTTCGGCTTCGCTTAGCCGCAGCGCCAGGCGCTCGGGTCGCTCACGTATCGCGACGACACCGTAAACCGCATTCGCCACCCGTTCACCGTTCTCGGCAAGACCGAGCTGCGCCTGACGTGCACCGGTCAGTTCGACATAGACCTCGGCCAAAATCTCAGCATCAAGCAGCGCGCCGTGTTTGGTGCGGCGTGAATTGTCGATCCCATAGCGCGCGCACAGGTCGTCAAGGCGGTTGGGCCCCGCTGGATGCTTGCGGCGAGCCAGCAACAGCGTATCGACCAACCGCTCACGCGCTATCAACGCGCGATCGACGCGTTTGAGCTCGGCACAGAGAAACGTGTGATCGAAGCCGGCATTGTGGATCACAAGCGGCGCGTCGCCGATAAAGGCAAGAAACTCGTCGGCGATTTCAACGAAACGCTTGTGTCCCTTCAGGAACTCGGTGGAAAGACCATGGATAGCGAATGCCTCGGTCGGCACGTCGCGTTCCGGATTGAGGTACGCATGAAATGTCGAACCGGTTGGTATCCGATTAAGCAGTTCGACGCAGCCAAGCTCGACAAGGCGATGGCCTTGGCCCGGATCGAGGCCGGTGGTTTCGGTATCGAGAACGATTTCGCGCATATTGCCTTTCAGCGACAGAATCACCGCGGCCGTTTCGGCATTGTAGCAATACGCGCCAGAATATCACGCACCTCGGTCCGTGCTGCGTCAAATCCTTTGGATGTATCCACCACGAAATCCGCACGCGCTCGCTTGTCTGCATCCGACATTTGGCTGGCGAGAATCGCCGCAAATTTCTGTTCCGTCATCCCGGGGCGTTCGAACGTGCGGGCGCGCTGGACAGCCGCCGGCGCGGAGACCACCACCACCGCGTCACAACGTTTGTCGCCACCCGTTTCGAACAGGAGTGGAATATCCAGCACGACTACGCCCGCTCCCTGGTGCTCGGCCTCGGCGAGAAAACGATCCTCGGCCTTGCGCACCAGGGGATGTACGATCGCTTCAAGCGTTTTGACGGCAGCGCTATCACCCAGAACCCGATGCCCGAGCTTGTCGCGGTCTACCTTGCCGCCGACGGTTGTTCCGGGAAAAGCCGCCTCGATCAGTGGCGTCGCCTCAGCCTCATAGAGCCGGTGCACGGCCGCGTCCGCATCATGCACCGGCACGCCCTCTTCGGCGAACATCTTCGCCGTGGCGGATTTTCCCATGCCAAGCGAACCGGTGAGACCGAGGATGAACATGTCATTCTACCCTGCGCATGATCTTTTCCGAAAACCGGTTCCCATCCCCGACGGGGGTCGAGGACAAGCTTTTCGGGATCATGCGCTAACCGTCCACGAACTTGTTCTGCCGCAGGAAGGCTAGCAAGGGCAAAAGCGGTAGGCCGAGAATCGTAAAAAAGTCGCCCTCGACTCGCTCGAACAAATGAATCCCAATGCCCTCGAGCTGATAGCCGCCAACACTTCTGGTTGCCGCATCTCCCGCCATGTCGAGGTAACCATTGAGGAAACGGTCGGAAAAATCGCGCATCGCAAGCCGGGCCGTGTCGACACAGGCAAACATGATCTCGTTGTCGCGGACCAGAGCAAGCGCCGAGTGAAGTTCATGGACGCGGCCGCGCAATGCACGCAACTGCTCGGCGGCCTCCGCACGATCGGCCGGTTTGGCAAAACGTTTTGCGTCGCATGAAAGGGTTTGGTCGGCCCCCAGCACGAGACGCCCCGGCAAAGAGGACGCAACCGCCTGGGCCTTGGCGCGGGCCAAATGGCGGGCCACTGCGGCTGCATCCGCGATGCCAGATTCTAACTCCAAGGCACGTTCGTTGATCTGCGACGGTCTGATCTCAAAGCGCAGCCCGGCCGCCGCGAGAATCTTGCCGCGAACGTCACTCCTCGAAGCAAGCACGAGCGGCTGGGGGGCAAGCCAAAGCATCATGATCACGCCACTGGATGCCGGCGTCGCTCACTCAAGAGCCGCATCACCGCCGCGGCGGTCTCCTCGATCGAGCGTCTTGTCACGTCGATTGTGGGCCAATTGTGCTTGGCGCATAGCCGGCGCGAAAAAGAGATTTCCTCGGCTACTGCCGTCCTGTCGATATATTGATCATCGTCTCGATGAGCCTTCAGACCGAGTAACCGGTTCTCGCGTATCTGCACGATGCGTTCCGGACTGGCATACAACCCGACCACAAGCGGCCGTGAAAGATTTTCCACGGCAGGCGCCACCGTCACGCCAGGTACCAACGGCACATTGCCGGTCTTCACCCCTCGATTGGCAAGATAGATCGAGGTTGGCGTTTTTGATGTACGCGAGACACCCACCAAGACAACATCGGCTTCCTCAAGGCCTTCAACATGTTGGCCATCGTCGTGCAGCATCGTGTAGTTGAGGGCATCAATGCGCTGGAAATATTCTGCGTTAAGAACGTGCTGCGCGCCGGCTCGGTGGATGGTTTCAGCGCCGAGATACGACTGGAACAACCGCAGGACCGGCCCTAATACCGACATGCAGGGTAAGCCGAGCTCACGGCATTTTTTCTCCAGCAATTGGATGAGATCCTCTTCGAGCAAGGTGTAGAGGACCAGGCCCGGCGAATCCGAGATCTCCGCCAGCGCAAGGTCGAGTTGCTTCTTCGAGCGGACCATCGGGTAGAGATGTTCGACAGGCGAGACATTGGCGTATTGCGCCGCTGCGGCCCGAGCGACCGTAATCAGTGTTTCACCGGTGGCGTCAGACACCAGGTGAAGATGAAAATAACCGGTCTCGGGCATCTGTATATCAACCAGATAGCATGTGGATATTACGGGAGGAGGCCATGCCGTGGCCTGACAAGCAAGCCGTCCCTGATGAAGAGTTCAATTTCCATCCACATCGCTGCCCCTGGGACGCTGATCGGACGCCGATGCAGTCGTGATGCCGCTATGTGGATACTCGCCTGGGGAAAGACGTGGATTGCTCGATAAAAGCCTTATAAATCAGCCACTGCTGCTGTGGACAGAGTTCTGCTGGATTATGCTGGATTCTGGATCAAGTCAGTCCATCCGGTGGACACAGTGTTGATCGGCAGGCATGAGTCCAATCAACGCTCTAACTACAACAACAGAGTCTAAGAAGATTCTTTATGAATAAGACCGTGATTGGCAGTGCCATGGGGAAAAAGCTTTTGCGCGTACTAAAAGGGCAGCGTGAAACGATTCCTCCCGTATGGCTGATGCGGCAAGCAGGTCGCTATTTGCCGGAATACCGTTCGATACGTGAAAAGGCGGGAGGATTTCTCGATCTGTGTTTTAATCCCGAGCTTGCGGCGGAAGTAACCTTGCAGCCGGTGCGCCGCTTTGGTTTCGATGCAGCGATTTTATTTTCCGATATTCTCATTGTGCCGCTGGCTCTCGGACGTAAGGTTGAATTTTTGGTGGGTGAGGGGCCGAAGCTTGATCCGCTTGATGATGCGGCGGGATTTGCCACGCTGCGAGCGTCTGTCGACCAGGATGTGCTTGCGCCAGTCTATGAGACCGTGCGCCGGGTGACGAGCGCACTGGACCATAAAACCGCATTTATCGGATTTTGTGGAGCACCGTGGACCGTTGCAACGTATATGGTTGCTGGCACAGCAACTCCGGACCAAGCGCCCGCGCGTCTATTTGCGTATCGCGATCCAGAGCTCTTCGAACAATTGATCGACCGACTGGTGGAAGCGTCGATCGAGTATTTGGTTGGCCAGTTCAAGGCTGGCGTCGAGGTTGTACAGATCTTTGATACTTGGTCTGGTGTGCTGGGACCCGAGCAATTCGAGCGGTGGTGTATCGCTCCGACGCAAAAAATTGTCGCGGGTGTGCGCCGGAAAATCTCTGACGCCAGGATTATCGGTTTTCCACGCGGCGCAGGTGCAATGGCACTCCCTTACGTGGAGATGACCGGAGTCAGCGCCATAGGTATTGATTGGGCTTTCGAGCGCTCGATTGCTCGCGACGCTCTGCAATCGCGCGTGCCTGTACAAGGCAATGTCGATCCGCTGGCCTTGCTGGCGGGCGGCGCAGCGCTCGATCGCGAGGTGGACGATGTCATGAAGGAGCTTGGCGAGGGCCCACTGATTTTTAATCTCGGTCATGGCATTTTGCCGGAAACTCCGATTGCGAATGTCGAGCGCATGCTCAAGCGAGTGCGCGGAGCGTAGCCATGTATCTCTGGCTCAAAGCCCTGCACATCATCGCAGTCGTCGCCTGGATGGCGGGCATGCTCTATTTGCCGCGGTTGTTCGTCTATCACGCGGCGGCGAAGCCCGGCTCCGAGCTAGCGGAAACGTTCAAGACCATGGAATTCCGGCTGCTCAACTTCATCATGACGCCGGCAATGGTCGTGACCTGGATCGTCGGCATTATTCTGCTTCTGCAAGGCCAATGGCTCGGCGCAGGCTGGTTTCATGCCAAATTCGCCGCGGTGCTGGCGATGACCGTCCTGCATGGATTATTTTCGCATTGGGTAAATGAATTCCGCTTCGACCGAAACCGGCACAGCCAGAAATTCTATCGCATTGTCAATGAGATACCGACCGGACTGCTGATTGTCATCGTGGTGCTGGCGGCCGTAAAGCCGTTTTAGGCGCCCGAATCGTTGCACAGCCCTCCACGCCTCTTGCGCGAAAGGCCGGCTCAACTTATCTTGTTGTTATCCCACCGAACGCAGGCGGATGCAGTCGCGTTCCGGCTCCCAAAGTTTGGGCCGGTCGCAGCATCGGGTTCCGGGCCTCTCTCCCAGCTTCCTCGTTACCCCAGACCTGCGATCTCTCTCTCCTAAGTCACATGGCGTAAGTCTTTTTATTTTCAGCACTTTCGCCGGTAACGCTCCCAAGGACGTAAGCCCCCAATGCGGGAAATGAAACTCCAGGACCTCAAGTCCAAGACACCTGCCGAACTCGTCGCTTTCGCTGAAGAACATCAGGTCGAAAACGCCAGCACCATGCGCAAGCAGGAGCTGATGTTCGCGATCCTCAAACAACTTGCGACCCAGGAAGTCGACATCATCGGTGAAGGTGTTGTCGAAGTGCTTTCCGACGGATTCGGATTTCTGCGCTCGCCGGAATCAAACTACCTGTCCGGCCCCGAT
Organism: Pseudolabrys sp.; assembly: GCA_036496445.1. GTDB lineage: Bacteria > Pseudomonadota > Alphaproteobacteria > Rhizobiales > Xanthobacteraceae > Pseudolabrys. Next base: position 12,521 of record DASXLC010000093.1, read on the forward strand.
GACATTTATGTCTCGCCCAGCCAGATCCGCCGCTTCGGCCTGCGCACCGGCGATACTGTCGAAGGTCATATTCGCTCTCCGAAAGAGGGCGAACGCTACTTCGCGCTGCTCAAGGTCAACACGATCAATTTCGAGGATCCTGAGAAGGCGCGCCACAAGGTCAATTTCGACAACCTGACGCCGCTCTATCCCGATGAGCGGCTCAAGATGGAATACGAGGATCCCACCAAAAAGGACCTCTCCGCGCGGGTCATCGACATCGTGGCGCCGATCGGCAAGGGCCAGCGTGCGCTGATCGTCTCGCCGCCCCGCACCGGCAAGACTGTTCTGCTGCAGAATATTGCGCACTCCATCACCGCCAATCATCCCGAAACCTACCTGATCGTGCTGCTGATCGATGAGCGGCCAGAGGAAGTCACCGACATGCAGCGCTCGGTGAAGGGCGAGGTGATCTCCTCGACCTTTGACGAGCCGGCCTCGCGCCACGTTCAGGTCGCGGAGATGGTGATTGAGAAAGCCAAACGGCTGGTCGAACACCAGCGTGACGTGGTCATCCTGCTCGACTCGATCACGCGCCTCGGCCGCGCCTACAACACCGTTGTGCCCTCTTCCGGCAAAGTGCTCACCGGCGGCGTCGACGCCAATGCGCTGCAGCGGCCGAAGCGTTTCTTCGGTGCCGCGCGCAATATCGAGGAAGGCGGTTCGCTGACCATCATCGCCACGGCGCTGATTGATACTGGCAGCCGCATGGACGAAGTGATCTTCGAAGAATTCAAGGGCACCGGCAACTCGGAATTGATCCTCGACCGCAAGGTGGCCGACAAGCGCACCTTCCCGGCGATCGACATCACGCGGTCCGGAACGCGCAAGGAAGAGCTGCTTACCGACGCGGGGATCCTCAAGAAAATGTATGTCCTGCGCCGTATCCTCAACCCGATGGGTACGATGGACGCAATCGACTTTTTGCTCGACAAATTGCGCAATACGAAGAACAACGGCGAGTTTTTCGAGTCGATGAATACGTAATCGGGTTAATCGAGCGCGCGTATCGCGCCGAGACAGTGATCTCTGAAACAGCGATGGCCGGGCTTTTGCCCGGCCATTTTTTGCGGGTAGAACCGATCTTCTGGCGGCGTCAGAGCGTATTCAAGAAATTGACGAGATCGGTTTTCTGCTTGTGAGTGAGGCCGATCGCGAAGCGCTGGTCGTAGAAGTTGACGACCTCGTGCAGGTTGGCTGCCGAACCATTGTGGAAGTAGGGAGCGCGTGCCGCCAGGCCGCGCAAGATTGGCCCTTTGAATCGGCCGATATCCTTGCATTTGCCGCTGATCATGGCGCGGCCGGGGTCAGTCACTTTGTAGACCTGGCCTGCAAGGGGGCCCTGCGTGCACGTCAGGGTGAACACCGGGAGCCCCGAGATGTCGAGCACCGGGGGCTTTTTGTCGCCGGCATCGGGGATGCCAATATCCAAGGGAGCCTTGACCGAGTGGTGGCCGATGTTCGGCGCGTCATGACAGGTGCCGCAGAATCCCGAGATGCTCGGAGTATTGAGATCGTCGTTAAGGCCGGCAACTCCCGTGATGTTGATCTGGGTGTTGTTGAAGACCTCCTCGCCACGGGCAACGGACCGGCGATGCTCACTCACCATTCCGCGCTCATGATCGTCACGGCGCCAGTCGTCGGTCGCATTAACGTTCCTGAACAGCTGCTCGCTTCCCATTGACTGGCGAAGGTCATCATGATCATGGCGCTCCCCCGCGCTGAGCCAGGGACGATACAGATCAAAGATCTGGGGCGTGAACGGGATACCTTTAGGATTAAGCCCAAGCGGATCGTTCACACCAATGAAGAAGTCCTGCATCGACAGTGCGACAGGGCCGCCTCTGGCATTATCGCCGGTCAGGAACTTGGCTTTGCGATCGAAAATCTGGGCGGTGAAAATACCCATTTCGAAGTCGACAATCTCTTGCGCCTGCGCAGGTGTGGGCGGGATGGCTGCCTGCGCATGGCCGAGGGTAGCGTCAACCGCCTGGTTGGTCAGATTGGTGTTCAGGTCGCTGACGGACTCTCGTCCATCCCACATGACTGTGCTCAGGAACTTGATATTCGCGACCGGCAACGGACGCCGGTACATCGAAAGAATGCCCGATGTTCCGATCGCAGGATTATTGCTGCACGCGTAGGGGTCGTCGACTGCCGTGAGCGTGAATTCCGCCGTTGACGGAATTGCCAGGCCAACGCGGATCAGGCCTTTGTCTAATAGCAACCTGTAAGCGTGCCGCTTTGCTCGAAGCGTCGAGACGTTGTCACTCGGGCAGGTCGCGCCATCAACAAGACGAAAGATTGGATCCGTGCCGCGGCTTTTCTCGAACCGCTCGGCGATATCGGCCGGGGTCACGCTCCAGCCGTTCTCAGGCCGATGGCAGGTGAAACAACTTCTGCCATTCGTTCCCATATCCTTGAAGAAAGCATTGTTCGAGGTGACCGTCGCTCCGTTCGGCTGGAACGATGCGATCGCACCGTGCGGATCGCGATCCACAGTGAAGCGATCAATGACTGGCGGAATATGTTCTGCGCCGCGATCGGGATCCTTGTAGCGGCGCATTTTCTGCATGTGCTCGATCATTGCGGGGGCAAAGTCCGGCTTGCTGGCATTTTCCGGCGCTTTTTGCGCGGGCGCACTTAGTGGTGACGCGAGCGTGAGGCAGACAAGAGCTCCGAAGAAAAAAATCTTCGAAGTGCTGATTGCATTTGATGCAAGAGAAATCCGAGAGCGCCAGTGCATGATTTACGTCCTCCGAAGTGTCATTTGGAATTCGAAGTGTGGCTACGAAAACCCAATCCATATGCACAACGGGATATATCGGAACCAACGGGGCCGCGCGTCATCCCGACGGTGGAAGAGTCGCACGCGAAGCGCGTCGAAATATATTCGTGCTTAAAGTTGGAGCGCGAGGAACTCGACTTAATCTAGTTGAATGAAAATAGTTGTTATGTTGACTGATTAAGATGCGCGCATATTCGCCACTGTAGCAGCAATGGCATCAGCATTTGTCACGGGCAGTGAACAACGCTCGGCAATGCAGATGAAAGCGGCGCTCGCCTGCGTGGCTTTTAGTTTTTCGTGCGCGGGATGCGCGGCCGGCAGATCTGCGGAGCTTTTGGCGCGCAGCACAATGCGATCCACGTACGGCAGCTTCAGTGCAGCTAGTGCGAAGCGCTCGGTCTCCCGTCCCGTCGCGACGATCTCGGCCCCACGCAAACGCAGATCGAGCGCATTGAGCAGCGCCACGTGGCCAAACAGATTGCGTTCGACAGCGGAAAGGATTGCTTCAATGAGCTTGTCGGCTTTCTGCCGCCACGTGTCGTTTCCGGCCAGGACCGAGAGTCGCACCAGGTTCTGCGCGGCAACGGCATTGGGATTGGGCGTCGCGTCATCGCTGGTCGAGTGCGGACGCAACAGCAGATCGGAAGCATCATCCGCGGAAAGATAATAACCGCCAGTGTCGAGGTCGGCATAATGCGTGTCGAACGCGCTTTGCCAGGCGAGCGCCTGATCGAGATAGCGGCGCTCGCCGGTCGCTTCATAGAGCGCCAGCGCGGCGCGGATCATGGCGGCGAAATCTGAAGCGAGTCCGGGAAACAGCAGTTTGCCATCGCGCCAGGAATGTCCGAGCCGATCGCCCTTGCTCATGTTGTGCGCAATGAAATCGAACGCGCCCTGGGCCATCACGAGCCAGTCCGGCTCATCCAGGATTGTGGCCGCATTGACCAGTGCGGCGATCATCAGGCCATTCCAGTCGGCCAGCACCTTGTCATCGAGGCCGGGACGGATGCGTGTGCTTCGCACGGCCAACAATCTTGCACGCAACAACGCCAACCGGGCCTCATCTTCATCAGTGCGCTCGAGGTTTGCGAGCCGGTTGAGAATGCTGTGGCCTTCAAAATTGCCACCGGGCTTCACGTCGTAGTGGTGGGCGAAATACTCACCATCTTCGGTGCCGAGAGCCTTGATCACGTCCTCGTGCGACCAGACGTAAAACTTTCCTTCCTCGCCTTCCGAATCCGCATCGAGCGAAGCTGAAAAAGCACCCTCGCCTGTGCTCATCTCGCGTGCGAGCCACGTCACTGTTTCGCGCGCGCGCCGGGCGAACAACAGTGTGCCGCTGCGCTGAAACGCCAGCGCCAGCAGTTCGAGCAGTTGTGCATTGTCGTAGAGCATCTTCTCGAAATGAGGCACCAGCCATTTCTCGTCGACCGAATAACGCGAAAAGCCCCCGCCGAGATGATCGTAGATGCCGCCCTCGCACATCCGTTCAAGGGAATGCTCCACGGTCTCGAAAAACCGCAGATCGTTCGTGCGCAAACCTGCACGCCAGAGCATTTCCAGGATTGCGGGTTGCGGAAACTTTGGCGCGCCGCGCAGGCCGCCATTGACCGGATCGAACATGTTGCCGATCTGCATGGCGGCCGCATCCAGCTCCTTCAGCCCGATGGTCACCTTCCCGGCCGGCCGTGCCTTGTCGGCGAGCCGTGCAAGCAGCGCGGCGCGGTTCTGCTCGATCCTGGCCGGCTCCTCGCGAAAGAGCCGCGCAACTTCCCGCAGGACGTCGACGAAAGCCGGACGTCCGAAGCGGGACTCTTTCGGAAAATAAGTACCGCCCCACACAGGTTCGGCCCGTGGCGTCAGAAACATGGTCAGCGGCCAGCCGCCCTGCTCTCCCAAGAGATGCAGCGCATTCATGTAAATCTGATCGATGTCGGGCCGCTCTTCGCGGTCAACCTTGATGTTGACGAACAGCTCGTTCATCACCCGGGCAGTCGCTTCATCCTCGAACGACTCATGCGCCATCACGTGGCACCAATGGCACGCCGCGTAACCAACCGAGAGAAGGATTGGCCGATTCGAAGCTTTTGCTTCGGCTAATGCCTCCGGTCCCCACGTCCACCAGTCCACCGGATTGTGTTTGTGCTGGAGCAGGTATGGCGATGTGGCTTCGCCGAGACGGTTCGTGTGCGCAGGATTTTGGGCAGACGCCATTGCCGCAGCCTAGCGTGGATCAAGGTCGGCAGGAAACGGCCGTTACTGGGATCGTTTGGCGATGGGTTCGGAATTGTGTGGCGCGAGCCCGGCCCTACGGCAGGATCGCGAGTGCACGTGCGGGAAATCCAAGGCCTTTGCGCACTTTCGGCCAGGTGACGACAATGAGCGCGCCTTTGGGTGGCACCTTGTCGAGGTTGGCCATGACCTCGATCTGATAGTGCCCGTGCTGGAGGATGTAGGTTTCCGAAAGCATCTTTTCGGTGGTGTCGGTGTCCATCGATTCATGACCGGTAGCGACGACGCCGCGCTCCTCATAAAGGAACTTGATCGTCTCGAAAGACCAGGCTGGAAATTGTTCGCGTTTGAATCGCTCCGGATTGTCATCCCAATCCTTGTACATGTCCGTGCGCAGGGCGACGAATGTGCCGCGCGGGATACGCCCGTATTGTTTTTCCCATCTCATCAGATCGGCGACCGAGAAGGCATGGTTCGGGTCTTTTGTCAGATATCGCGTGTTGTCGAGAACGATCAGCGGCAAGATCATTTGTTTGAGCGGGATCTCGTCCATAGTGATCCCTTGCTCGTCGAAATGTGCAGGCGGATCGACATGGGTGCCGTACTGACCAACCATTTCGTAGAAAGTCGCACGGAACCCGTCATCCTTGATTGTGTATGGCTTGTGCGTCTTGGGGTCTGCCGCGGGCGTCATTTTTGCCTGGCCGAAGCCCGACCACACCGGCGTATTGGGTCCGAAGCTGTGCGTCAGGTCGACGAATTGCTTCGATGCGATCACACGGTACGCGCGCGCGAGATCACTTTGCGCATACGCAAATGATTGCGGAAAGCCCGCAAGTGCGAGCAGCAACAAAGCAGAAAAAAAGCGGAGCTTGGGTGCCATGACGCCTCTCCGGCAGATCGTGAAACCGGACGATCATATCCCAGACGATGAAATGCGCACGCCTTGCCGCTTCTTGCACGACCGGCCGTTTATTCGCGGGCGGACGTTTCGGATGTTGCCACACGTCAGGACGATTTGATCACTGAGCCGACAAACCCTCCGTTGGCTGCGGGGTCTTGACCCCTGCCCTCTGTCGGCGCTTCCGTGCGCGGCGATGTCCGAACCAACGCGTGAGACCATCTACGCCCTCTCTTCCGGCCGGCCGCCGGCGGCGATTGCGGTGGTGCGCATTTCCGGGCCGCGTGCGGGTGAAGCGCTTAAGCTCCTTGCCGGCAAAATTCCTGCGCCACGAAAAGCGACGCTGGCGCGGATCCGCGGACGCGATGGCGAGATCATCGACGACGCGCTGGCACTCTGGTTTCCGGGGCCGCGCAGCGAAACGGGCGAGGATCTCGCGGAGATTCAGGTTCACGGTGGGCGCGCGGTGATCGGTGCCGTATTCGGGGCGCTGTCGACTCTTGCCGGGTTGCGGCCGGCAGAGGCCGGCGAGTTCACCCGCCGCGCCTTCGAGAACGGCAAGCTTGACCTGACCGCCGTCGAAGGACTTGCCGATCTGGTGATGGCGGAAACCGAAGGGCAGCGCCGGCAGGCTTTCCGCCAGATGGCCGGTGCATTGGGTAACCGCGTCGAAAACTGGCGCGCACAACTGATCCAGGCGTTGGCGCTGGTTGAGGCACGCATCGATTTTTCCGACGAAGCCGACGTGCCGCAGGATCTCGTGGGGCCGGCGTTGCAAATCGCACGATCTCTCGAAGGCGAGATCGCGGCTGCGCTTGCCGATGGCGGCCGAGGCGAGCGGTTGCGTGAGGGACTGGTGGTTGCGATCGCAGGCCCGCCGAACGCAGGCAAATCCACATTGCTCAATCGTATTGCGAAGCGCGAGGTCGCGATCGTCTCGCCATATGCCGGGACCACACGCGACGTCATCGAAGTGCATCTTGATCTCGGCGGGCTGCCGGTCACGCTGCTCGACACCGCGGGCATTCGTGAAACCGATGATCCAGTCGAGCTCGAAGGCGTGCGGCGTGCGCAGGAGCGTGCGAGTGGCGCCGACCTGGTGCTCTGGATCGCGGACGCAAATGCTTCAGTGAGCGCGCAGCTGTTGTCTGACGTGGAAAAGAACCGGGCGACGACGCCGGTCTGGCTCGTGCGCAATAAAATCGATTTAATTCAGAGTGATAGCGCAAGCAATGAACTAACTGGTCAGAACAAGGAAAGTAGTGAATTAAATTTGCGGACTAACAGTTCTTTAAGAAACGTGGTTAACAAAAAGTTAAACAATAAGAATGAATTTGAATTCAATTGGAATGAATTGGAGTTCGATATTTCAGCGGTCACTGGCGAAGGTTTTGCGCATCTGTTGGCGCAGCTGGCGCGCTACGCGGAGCATTTCCTGGCAGGTGCCGAATCAGCACTGGTGACTCGCGATCGTCACCGGCGTTCGCTTGAAGATGTTCTGGCGGCCTTGAGGCGCGCGCTGGGAAGCGAGATATCGCGTCACGAGGATTTATTGGCAGAAGAACTCCGCATCGCAGCCCGCGCGCTTGGCCGCGTGACAGGCCGGGTCGATGTCGAGGATGTTCTGGATGTTATTTTCCGGGACTTCTGCATCGGAAAATA
>DASXLC010000094.1:0-3625 GCA_036496445.1 Pseudolabrys sp.
AGGCGGCGATCCAGTTCGTACAATTCATCTGAAGTTAAGCGGCGGGCCTCGTGCCCGCCGTTTTGTATTCTGCCTTTCGGCATCTGATGCGTGTCAATTCCCCTTGCTCGCCTGCGCCACCGTCACCGGCTGATCGCGCCACACATCCTGAAACAGCTTGCTCAGGTTCTCGACCTTCGGCGCGTCGTTGATGGCGATATAGGGCTGGTAAGGATGCTTGATCGCGTAGTCCTGATGATAAGCCTCAGCCGGGAAGAACTCTGACTTCATGGAGTCGGTCTTGGTCACGATCGGGCGCTTGAAGACATGGGCCGCATCGAGCTGCGCGATATAATCCTTCGCAGCTTTCTGCTGTGCCTCGCTCTGCGGGAAAATTTCGGAGCGATATTGCGGGCCGGTGTCGGGCCCCTGGCGGTTGAGCTGCGTCGGGTCATGTGCGACCGAGAAATAGATCTGCAGGATCTTGCCGTAGGAAACCTGGCGCGGGTCGAAGGTCACCTTGACACTTTCGGCGTGACCGGTGCGGCCTGAGCTGACGGCGTCGTAAATAGCGTCCTTCTGTGCGCCGCCGGCATAGCCGGACACGGCATTGGTGACGCCTTTGACGTGCTGGTACACGGCCTGGATTCCCCAGAAGCATCCGCCCGCGAGCACGGCGGTCTCAAGTCCCGCGCTTTGCGCCGGCGCTTCGGCCGCCGCCGGCGGGATTGTCACGGCGGGTTCTGCGTGCGCCGCGAACGGCGCGAAGGCGAGGGCGGCGGCGATGAGGAGGGCAGGACGGTTCATGGTGCGGGCTCCCGGGGAAGATTGCTTCCCATATAGGGAGGAAATTGCCCGGCGGCATCACACAAAGTTACACGTCTGTGTGAGAGGCGCGTCATTTTGAACTGGATACCCGCTTGCGTGGGAATGAGCGGAGGGACCCAAGTCACGCCACACACTCGGCGTCATAGGCGTGCGAAAGTACGCCGTTCTTCGGACGGCAATGCCCGGCCATGACAAGGTGGGGGTGGCGGTGAACGCCGGCGGCCTCACTCCAGCCCGTTGATGATCCGGATGTCACGCACGGCGCCGTCGCCGAGCGCGCGCAGTGCTTCCTGGTAGCCGGGGCTGTCGTGCCCGGCGATAGCCTTTTCAAGGCTGGGAAATTCGGACACGACCAGCCGCTCCTTCAGCCCGGCCTCGTAGGTCGCGTCGGGGCTGCCGCGGCAGAGATAGCGCACGCCAAAGGGCGCGAGCGCGATAGGCGCAAGCTTGGCGTAGGCGGCGAGCTTCGCCGGATCCTTGATCTCGCGATAGGTGGTGACCCAGTAGGCCTTGGGCATTTTGTCGCTCCCTGTGGTGACGCTTTCGATAAGCATCATAGCCTTCGCGTGAGGATGTACGAAAGCTGTCCCCCCTCATGACCGGGCAGAGCCGTCCGAAGGACGGCGTGCTTTCGCACGCCTATCTCCCGCCTGCGGGCCGCAGCATGAGGCCGGGCATGAGGGCGGAAGGCACGAGCCCGGATACCACAGCGAAGGGGACAAGCCCCGCTATGACAGTGTAAAGATCGCCCGGGGACAACACAGGGCCATCCATGACCAGGCTATTTGCTCTGATTCTCTTCGGCGTCCTGCTTGCCGCGCCGGTTCATGCCGCGCAATGCGGCGGCGATTTCAGCACTTTCCTCTCGGCCATGGGGCGCGATGCCACCGCAGCCGGTGTTTCGCGCAACGTCATTGACCAGGCCTTCGCAGGCGTCACCATCGATCAGGCCGTGCTCACCTTCGATCGCCGCCAGCGCGGCACGTTCCGCAAAAGCTTCGAGGAATACGCGGCCACGCGCGTGATCCCGGCCCGTATCACGCGTGCCAGGCGGTTGATGCAAACCCACGCGGCGCTGCTGTCACGTATCGAGCGGCAATTCGGCGTACCGAAAGAACTGCTGATGGCCATCTGGACGCTCGAAAGCGACAACGGCACTGGGGACATGGGCAAGCTGCCGGTTGTCCGCACGATCGCGACGCTGGCGCATGATTGCCGTCGTACCGAGCTGTTCCAGACCGAGCTCATCGCGGCGCTGAAAATTGTCCAGCGCGGCGATCTGCCGTTGCGCGATCTCATCGGCGCCTTCGCGGGCGAGATCGGGCAGACGCAGTTCCTGCCGTCCTCCTACATCAAGTATGGCGTCGACTACGACGGCAATGGCCACGTCGATCTACGCCACAGCGTGCCGGACGTGCTTGCCTCCACCGCCAATCTGCTGAAGACAAATGGCTGGAAAGCCGGCGCGCCGTTCGGCGAGGGCACTGAAAATTTCCAGGTGATGCGCGAGTGGAATCGTTCTGAGGTCTACCGCAAGACAATGGCGCTGTTCGCCGAGAAGCTGCGGGGGCCGTGAGGCTGTAACCATTGGGAGCGCGAACAAAAAAACCCCGCCAGAGGTCCGGCGGGGGTGAAGAGGGGAGGAAAAGCCTTCACACTGGAACCCTGGGCCAAAGTGGAAAGTTTGTCTGTGACTTAGCTCACACTCATTTCCGGCGACGACTGATATCTGTTACCCACGAAAAAATTTAAGCGTACGATACGAGTGGATCCATGACTGCTTTCATCATTGTACATTCCAAGCTGATTTTGATGTTCGCTCTGATCGGAACGATCATTGCCCTGTCATCGACCGGCCATCGGCCGTATCGGCACGAAGCGCGCAAGTGAAAGCCGCGAAGTGCGGATCAAAGCCGGCGAGCTCCCTGAACCTGACGTAAGGCGCTTGCCGCCCTCATTTGCTTCGGGTCGCGGCAACCGCCTTTGCCTTGCGCGTCACGCGTTTCTTTCCGCGTTTTGCCTTTCGTGGTGTCCCGAATGCCATCTTGGACAGCGGCCCGCGCACCTCTGAAAATATCAGCCATCCGATTCCGGCCCCGATAAGGAGGGAGGCCACCGGATTGTTGCGCGCCTGTTTCGCGATGAGCGGCAGGATTTCATCTCCCAAGGTGCTGGGATTGACGCCGATCAGCTCGCCGACCACGGTCGCCGGAGAAACGTGGTAGCGGAGATCGGCGATGCGGTCGGTAAGACGTTCGCGCGCGCGCTCCGCTCGACGTTCCAGCTGTGCTGACGATGCCATAAAGTTACCTCGGGGTTGCGATGGTTGAATCTTTGTGCAGTTGATCGAGCGTTTTTGTCGGAGTGAGGCGATCGAGGCTCAAGCGATTGACGCCAAACCACACAAGACTCGCGCCCACCAGCAGCGTTGCCGCCGCAACAACAAGAATCGCGACGGTCATGGACAGTCCATAGGCGACCAGGCCGGCGATGGCGGCCTGCAGCAACAGAACGATTGTCGCCATGAGCAGAAGTGCACCGGCGCCGATCAGCAGAGCCGACAAGGCGGTAAACGTGAGCTTTTCGGAAATTTCTGCGCGCAAGAGCTCGAGCTCGGCCTGCAGCAGAGCCGCGACGTCCTTCAGGGCTTCGCCTGCAAGGTCGACGACCCCTTTGTCGCTGGCGCGAGCAGAACGTCGTCGGCTTTCCGTTACACCGGATGCCGGACTCGCCGCCATTATACCCTCCGAACAGCGGCCCCATGCCGCTCCGAGTGATAACGGCCCGCCGGCCGTTAAAGTTCCATCTCCTGCGGCGG
>DASXLC010000095.1:0-1676 GCA_036496445.1 Pseudolabrys sp.
CCATGACAAGCAAGACGACGAACAAGTTTTCGCCTGAGGTCCGCGATCGTGCGGTCCGGATGGTTTTGGATCATGCCGGCGAGCACGCTTCGCGCTGGGCGGCAGTGACATCGATTGCGGCCAAGATCGGCTGCACACCTCAGACGCTGCATGATTGGGTCAAGAAGGCCGAGATCGACAGCGGGAAGCGGGCCGGCGTTCCGACCGAGATGGCCGAGAAGCTGAAGGCCCTAGAACGGGAGAACCGCGAGCTTCGGCAGGCCAACGAGATCCTGCGCAAGGCAAGCGCGTATTTTGCGACGGCGGAGCTCGACCGCCGGTCCAAGCCATGATCGCCTTCATCGACGATCATCGTGGGGCGCACGGGGTCGAGCCGATCTGCAAGGTCTTGCCGATCGCCCCCTCGACCTACCACGCCCATGTCGCCAAACGTCGCGATCCCGCCAGGCTGTCGGCGCGCGCCCGGCAGGACGCGGCGCTGAAGATCGAGGTTCGGCGCGTCTTCGATCAGAACTTCCGCGTCTACGGCGTCCGCAAGGTCTGGCGGCAGCTCAAGCGTGAAGGCTTCGACGTTGCCCGTTGCACCGTGTCGAGATTGATGCGGGACATGGGTTTGCAAGGGGTGATCCGCGGCAAATCCGTCAGAACCACGATCAGCGACAAAGCCGCGCCATGCCCGGTGGATCACGTCAACCGCCAGTTCAAGGCGCCAAGGCCGAACGTCCTTTGGCTCTCCGACTTCACCTATGTCGCGACCTGGACCGGCTTTGTCTACGTCGCCTTCGTCATCGATGCCTATGCCCGCAGGATCGTGGGCTGGGGGGCCTCGCGCACGGCGCATGCGGGCTTCGTGCTCGATGCGTTGGAGCAGGCACTGCATGATCGACGGCCGGTCCATCGCGGCGGGCTCGTGCATCATAGCGACAGGGGCAGCCAATACGTCTCGATCAAATACACCGAGCGCCTGGCTGAAGCAGGCGTGGAGCCTTCTGTCGGCAGTGTCGGAGATTCCTATGACAACGCCCTCGCCGAAACCATCAACGGCCTCTACAAGGCAGAGGTGATCCATCGGCGTGGACCATGGCGCAGCTTCGAGGCCGTCGAGTTCGCGACCCTGGAATGGGTGGACTGGTTCAACAACCGGCGGCTCCTGGAGCCTATCGACAACATCCCGCCGGCCGAAGCCGAGCAACGCTACTACGCCATGCTGGAACAACCCGCCATGGCCGCATAACTTAAACCAAATTGCCTCCGGCAAACCCGGCGCAGTTCACCACCCACCCGCCCCCTATCCCTTATTTCGTGATGTTCGCTGGGCCTTCCAAAAAACACAAATGCGAACAGTGCGACCACCTCGGCGAGGAAGAATGATACGAGCAGATTGAACCCGGTCAAACTTGCCATGACCCCAGTGCCCACGAAAAAACCGAGCGACAAAAAAGACTGAGTCGCCAGTAGAAATGGAAGAGCGAAGGCAATCCCGCCGTCCATTTCGCAAAAGCGCACTCCCAGCTCTGCTTTCGTCTTTCTTTTTCAACGGGGCTTGTCATGCGTCCTCGTTTGATCGGTCCAACCATCGAACGTACCCGCCTTGGATGATCCTCCGAGAAAATAAATTGTTCAATTTCTAATGAAATTGCAAATGAGGCTCTTGCCTAATCTGTTTGGGTCAGAAG
>DASXLC010000096.1:0-4164 GCA_036496445.1 Pseudolabrys sp.
CCTGCCGCCGGCGCGGGCGTTCTGGGCGATCAAGCATGGCATCAAGCTGACCGCGATGCCGGCCTGGGGCACCACGCACGACAACACGGCGATCTGGAACATCGTCGCGTTCCTGCAGAAGCTGCCGGACCTGACGCCGGAACAATACACGTCGCTGACCGCCGCCGCGGAGCACGACCATGAAGGTCACGAGCACAGCCACGAGCACGCGGCGGACCACGAGCATGGTGCAACCGGCGACGATGCGCACGATCACGATGAACCGGCTGCGGACCAGGAGCAGCATGGGCACTAGTGGACTGTAACGCTTGAATCGGTGGTAGTTCTTCGCGCGTACAGCGGCCCCCTTCCGGCTGCCGCCACCGTCCCCCGCAAGCGGAGGAAGGATTCCAGATTGACGCCTCGCGCCTTTCCTCCGCCCGCAAGCGGAGGAAGGATTCCAGATTGACGCCTCGTGCTTTTCCTCCGCCCGCAGGTGGAGGAAGGATTACAGATTGACGCCTCGCGCCTTTCCTTCCTCGCAAGCGGAGGAAGGATTCCAGATTGACGCCTCGCGCCTTTCCTTCCCTCGCAAGCGGAGGAAGGATTCCAGATTGACGCCTCGCGCTTTTCCTCCGCCCGCAAGTGGAGGAAGGATTGCGGATTGACGCCTCGTGCTTTTCCTTTCCCCGCAAGTGGAGGAAGGATTCCAGATTCGTCGCGTGCTACCACCGCAAGAACCGTAACGACCGCAAAGAGAGCGTGCGCTTCAAATCCTTCGCCTACGAAGAACTCACCAAGCGCGACAAGCTCAACCTCGACATTTTCTGGCTGAAGGACGAGGCGCTGGAGGAATCGGCAAATTTGCCGGCGCCTGAGGTCATTGCCACGGACATAGCCGCGGACCTGGAAGCGGCGCTGGAGCAGTTCGCTACGATTGCCGAGGATTTGAAGTAGCGCTGCTGGCCCGCAGCAGGGTCGACGTTCACGCCGCGCGCGTCTGCGCCTTGCGCCCGCTCTTCGCGCGAATTGGCGCGACGGCGAGTCGAAGGCCGAAGCAACCCAGAATCGATGCCATGGTGTCCAGGCGCGGGTTGCCTTTTTCCGAAAGCGTGCGATACAGGGTTTCGCGGCTGAGTCCCGCGCGCTCGGCCAGCGTTGCCATGCCGACGGCGTCCGCCACGGTTCGCAACGCCAGCGGGATCGCGCGCGCGTCGCCATCGGCGAGCATGGTTTCCAGGTAGGCCGCGATGTCGCGCTCGCTGCGCAGATAGTCGGCCGCGCGGAACGGCGCGCTAGCGGGTGCGTTCTTGGTAGTCTTTCCAGTACTCATGTGCTCTCTCGATATCTTTGGCCTGCGTGCGTTTGTCGCCACCGCACAACAGGACGATCAACAGGCTGCCGTGCCGGGCGCAATAAACACGATATCCGGGGCCGTGATCAATCCGAAGTTCAAACAGGCCTGAGGCGACGCTTTTCCAGTCGCCACGCAATCCGAGCGTCAGGCGCTGCAGCCGGGCAGCGATGCGCGCGCCTGCCGTCGGGTCGCGCAATGACGACAGCCACTCGGCAACCGGTCTGCGGCCATCCGCCGTCTGGTAGTAGCGAACTTCCATTGCGGCTGATTGTAGCCTAAAAGCTACGAGATGACACCTTGCTGAACCGGTGGATTACCTCGCCCGCTTCGCCAAATGGATGGCGTTTTTTGATTCGCTCAATCGACGCCACCGCAACGCGCTGCGCGAACTGGCGAAATGAAGGAGCCGTACCGGCTCACGACCGCGGGTGTCTCGCAGCCCCATCGTCGCTTTGGCGCTAGATCCCCGCCCACCTTATCCGGCCAGGGTCCAGTTCGACAGTCAGCATGGAGAAGGACCGTCTGAGTTAGGCTGCAGCAATGATCCCTGCGGCAAGAAAAAAGCCGATGGAGAACACCATGAACCGCAGCGACGTTCTGATCATTGGCGCCGGACCGACAGGCTTGGTGCTGGCGCTGTGGCTGGTCCAGCAGGGTGTGGCCGTTCGCATCATCGACAAGACGGCAGAGCCCGGCACCACCTCGCGTGCGCTCGCCGTCCAGGCGCGCACGCTCGAACTTTACCGCCAACTGGACCTCACCGATGAGGTGTTGCAGCAGGGCCACAGGGTTCCAGGCATCAATCTGTGGGTCCAGGGCAAGAAGGCGACACGCGTATCCTTCGAGACCATCGCGGAAGGCCTGACACCCTACGGACCTTTCGTCTTCCCGCAGGATCTGCACGAGCGCCTGCTCATCACACGGCTTGAAAAACTGGGCGTGTCCGTCGAACGAAACATGGAGCTGCTGCGCTTCGACGAGGCCGGCGATCGCATTGCCGCCACGCTGCGCGGTTCGAACGGTCTGGAAGAAACGTGCGAAGCCAGTTATCTGGCCGGCTGTGACGGCGCCCGTTCCATCGTCCGGCAGATCATCGGCACCGGCTTCCCGGGCGGCACCTACCATCAGGTCTTCTACGTCGCCGATGTGGATGCCGCCGGTCCGTCGGTGGATGGCGAGCTGCACGTGGATCTCGATGAAGCCGATTTTCTCGCGGTCTTCCCGATGAAGGGCGATGGCAGGGTTCGGCTGATCGGAACGGTGCGCGGTGAGCGTGCGGAACGCGCGGAAAACCTGACATTCAAGGATGTCAGCGGCCGCGCCATCGAGCACATGAAAATTGACGTAAGGAACCTCAACTGGTTCTCGACCTATCGCGTCCATCACCGGGTGACGGAGCATTTCCGCAAAGGTCGTGTCTTCCTGCTCGGCGACGCGGCGCATATTCACAGCCCGGCCGGTGGCCAGGGCATGAACACCGGCATCGGTGACGCGATCAACCTCGCGTGGAAACTGAAAGCCGTTCTGGCTGGGCAGGCGCCTGACGCCATTTTGGACACCTACGAGACCGAGCGCCGGGCGTTCGCGCAAAAGCTCGTAGCGACCACGGACAGAGGCTTCACGCTCGCGACCGCCGAAGGACGCATGGCGGACTTCATTCGCACGCGCATCATCCCTGTCGTCGTGCCCGCGCTGTTCAAATTTGAAGCGGCGCGCAAGTACATGTACCGTGCGGTATCCCAGATCTCGGTGAGCTATCGCGACAGCGCGATGAGTCAGGGCAAGGTGGGAGATCTCAGAGGTGGTGACCGGCTGCCATGGGCGCCAGTGGCGGACGCGGACAATTTCGACACGTTCCGGATCATCGGCTGGCAGCTCCATGTTTACGGAACCTGCAATCCCGAACTGGGCAACTGGTGCAGGCAACACAATCTTCGCTTTTCTGTTTTTCCGTGGAACGCCATCTGCGAAAGATCAGGATTCTCGAGAAATGCGATCTATCTGCTGCGGCCGGATACCTATATCGCACTCGCGGCAGACAAACAGGATCCAGAGATACTCAGGATTTACTTTGCAGACCGCGACCTGTCTCCGGGAAGCAGTAGCCATTGACAGCCGACGCTGCTTGTAGCACGGCAATATTCCGTTTCCTGCGGCCTTGTCTTGCCCTTGGCGTCGACATCGACATCGCGAACGCCATCGTTTCCATGCTCGAGAAATCCTTTCGCTCAGCCGAAGCAAACAGGATCGCTTCCTTCCGCAATGCGGACGGAAAGGCAACTGTCCGTTCAAGCCGATCGGCAGGAAAGCCGATTTTTGAACATTTCCGGCACAGCCGGAAATGGCCCAGAAGTTCGGACAAGATTGGTACGTCCACTTGCGCGGCTACCGGCAAAGGCTGGAGATGCCGGTGCGCGCAACTGCCGCGCCGCCGGCGCGGAACCTAGTCCACCAACCGCCGGTCCAAACAAGCAGCGCCGGAGGCCCACGTCATGTACCTGATTCGCGACATCCTGCTGATCTTCATCCTCGCAGTCGGCGGCGCCGCGGCACTTGTGTACTTCGGCGCCTTCGACGTTTCGGCCGACGTGCCGCACTCGCCGGTCGTCTACAAGCTGCTCGAGTCGGTGCGGCAGCGCTCGATCGAGGTGCACAGCGCGGACATCGTGGTGCCGCCGCTCGACGATGAAAAGAGGGTCGCCGAGGGCGCCGAGCACTACGACGCGATGTGCGCCGGTTGTCACCTGGCGCCGGGCGCGTCCGAGACGGAACTGCGGCGCGGCCTGTATCCGCAGCCGCCGAAGCTCGCCGAGGTGCGCGGCCTGCCG
>DASXLC010000097.1:0-44614 GCA_036496445.1 Pseudolabrys sp.
CGCGCCTCTTGCATCCATACCGGCGACGGTATCGATGCTCAGGTCGCCGAGTTGTTGATAGAAAAAGCTATGGTAAGACCGGCGACGGAATTCGCCGTCAGTCGCGAAACGCAGACCGATGCGCTCCTGCAAGGCAAGCGCATCTGAAATTGCCGCGTCTTCCGTCGCAGTTAGTTCGGCCTGCGGAATTTCCCCGCGTGCGAAGCGCCCACGTTGCTCGAGGAGTGCTGCTGGCCTTAGCAGACTGCCTATGTGTTCGGCACGGAAAGGCGGTTTGTCGCTGGTGACGGTGCCAGCATGAATATTCATGGCGAGGAAGTTACAGCCCGAGCACCCGGCCGGCAACCGCATCGAGTTTCTTGATCAGCTCAGGATCGCGCGCCTCCGGCACAGTGATCAGCGCGGTATCGAGCGCACGGTCTGAGCCAATGGGACACGGCTCATGCTCGCGCGGAAAATCGCGCGCCAGACGCGCAACCAGACCTTTCGCTTTCTCGGCGTTCGCCAATAGCACCTTGATGATGTCCTGCACGGTGACGGCATCGTGATCCGGATGCCAGCAATCGAAGTCGGTCACCATCGCCACGGTCGCGTAGCAGATCTCTGCTTCGCGCGCGAGTTTGGCCTCGGGCATGTTGGTCATGCCGATCACAGAATATCCGAGCTGCTTGTACGTCATGCTCTCGGCATAGGTGGAAAACTGCGGGCCCTCCATGCAAATGTAAGTGCCGCCCCAGTGCGACGGGATGCCCTCCGCCATTGCCGCATTGCGCAGATGCGCGCGCAGGAGAGGCGAAACCGGATGCGCGATCGAAACATGCGCTACCAGCCCCTTGCCGAAGAACGAGCTTTCGCGCTTGTGGGTGCGGTCAACGAACTGGTCGACCAGTACGAACGCGCCGGGCGGCAGCTCCTCCTTGAATGACCCGCAGGCCGACAGCGACACCAGATCGGTGACGCCCGCGCGCTTGAGGACATCGATGTTGGCCCGGTAGTTAATGTCGGATGGCGACAGCCGATGGCCCTTGTCGTGACGCGACAGGAACACGACAGGCAGACCTGCAATTTCGCCGATGCGCAGAGGTGCGGACGGCTCGCCCCACGGGCTTGCAATGCGCTGCTCACGCACATTGGTGAGGCCCGGCAGATCGTAGATGCCCGACCCACCGATAACGCCGAGAACGGATTTGGTCATGCCTGCCCCAACCTTCCGCTGTCATCATCCGCGACCCGTCGTCGCCAAGGCTTCGACGGGGGTGATGCACAGGCCCTCCGAAGCGTAGCGAGGGAGGGAGACGGATGATCCTGTCATCGCCGGCGGTTTGCGCGCCGCGCCGCAGCTTACTGGATGCCCCGCATTCGCGGGCCATGACAAGCGCAAAAAACAAAGGGCCCCGACCTCGGGGCCCTCCTCGTCGATTCCGGCTCGGTGGGTCAGTGTACCGCCGACCACACTTTCTTCTTGGTGAAATACATGAGGCCCGCAAGCACGATCAGGAAGATCATGGCCTGGAAACCGATACGCTTGCGCTGCACCAGGTGCGGCTCGGCCACCCACATCAGGAAGGCCGAGATGTCCCTGGAATACTGGTCCACCGTCTGGGGCGCGCCATCATCGAAGGTGACCTGCCCTGCCTGGAGCGGCGGCGGCATGGCGGTGTTATGGCCCGGAAAATATTCGTTGTAGTGGCCGTTCGCCGGCAGTTCGAAGCCCTTCGGCGGGTCTTTGTAGCCTTGGAGATAGGCAGCAATGTAGTCAGGTCCCTGCTCCTGATATTGCGTGAATGCATCAAAGATGAACCAAGGGAAACCGCGCGAGTAGGTGCGTGCCTTGGCAAGCGTTGACATATCCGGCGGAGCGACACCATGCACCGCCTTCGCCGCAAGTTCGTTAGGGAACGGTGACGGGAAATAGTCGGCGAGCCGGCCGGGGCGCTCGGTCGGTGCACCCTTGTCATCGAGATCCTGGATCTTGGCCTCTGCCGCCACCGCCGCCGCCTGTGCTTCGGAGAAACCGGGCCCGCCCGGCTCGGCGAGATTGCGGAAGGCCAGCATCTGAATCGAATGACAGGCCGAGCAGACTTCCCGGTAAATCTTGAAGCCGCGCTGAAGCTGGGCCGGGTCATATTTCCCGAACGGTCCGGCAAACGACCACTTCAGCCTGGGCGGGGCCACTTGCTCCTCGGCCGTCGCGGGCAGCGCCAGCGCGGCGACCGCAACTGCAAACGTGAGACCGAGAACCGTGCGCTTCATCATCATGACAGTGCCCCTGCTCACGCTTTCGCACCCAAGACCGATTCCGAAATCGAATTCGGCAACGGCTTGGTTTTTTCAAAGATGCCGAGCAGCGGCATGATGATCAGGAAGAACGCGAAGTAATAGACGGTGAAAATCCGCGACAGGATGACGTAGATGCCCTCGGGTTGTTTCGAACCCAGCCATCCGAGGCCAACGCACGCGATCACCCACAGCCAGAAGAATTGCTTGAACAGCGGACGGTAACGCGCCGAGCGCACGCGCGATGTATCGAGCCAGGGGATGAAGGCCAGCACCAGGATCGACGAGAAAAGCGCGATCACGCCCATCAGCTTGTCAGGGATCGACCGCAGGATGGCGTAGAACGGCAGGTAGTACCATTCGGGCACGATTTCCGCCGGAGTTACCGCCGGATTGGCGGGAATGAAATTGTCGCCGTTCAGGAGGTATCCCGGAATGTAGAACACGAACCAGGCGTAGACGATGCAGAAGCACGCCAGAAAGAAACCGTCCTTGACGGTCGCATAGGGCGTGAACGGAACTGTGTCTTTGTCGGACTTCGGCTCGATCCCCGCCGGATTGTTCTGGCCGGCAACATGCAGTGCCCAAATGTGCAACACCACCACGCCCGCGATCACGAACGGCAACAGATAGTGCAGCGAGTAGAAACGATTGAGCGTCGGATTGCCAACCGCAAAGCCGCCCCACAACCAGGTGACGAGCGTCTCGCCGACGCCGGGAATGGCCGAGAACAGGTTGGTGATCACCGTAGCCGCCCAGAAGCTCATCTGGCCCCACACCAGTACGTAGCCCATGAAGCCGGTGGCCATCATCAGTAGGTAGATGATGACGCCAAGGATCCAGAGAACCTCGCGCGGCTCCTTGTATGACCCGTAATAGATGCCGCGGAACATGTGAACGTAGACGGCGAGGAAGAACATCGACGCGCCGTATGCATGCAGGTAGCGCAACAGCCAACCGAAGTTGACGTCGCGCATAATGCTCTCGATCGACCTGAACGCCAGATCGACATGCGGCGTGTAATGCATCGCCAGCACGATGCCGGTAACGATCTGCACGCCGAGCATGAACGCCAGGATGCCGCCGAACGTCCAAAGATAATTCAGGTTACGCGGCGTCGGATAGGCGACGAATGAAGAATGAATCAGGCCGCCAATCGGCAACCGTTTCTCGAACCATTGCAGAAATTTGTTCTGCGGTTGGTAGGTCGAGTGTCCGCTCATGATTGAACCTTGAATGCGACGTTTCGCTCAGCCGATCTGAATCTTGGTGTCGGATACGAACTTGTAGGGCGGCAGAAAAAGGTTTTTCGGCGCCGGACCTTTGCGGATGCGGCCCGCAGTGTCGTACTGCGAGCCGTGGCACGGGCAGAACCAGCCGCCATATTCGCCCTGATGGGCGAGCGGGATGCAGCCGAGATGGGTGCAAATTCCGATGACGACAAGCCATTGATCGTGGCCTGGTTTGACGCGCGCCGAATCCGGCTCCGGATCAGGAAGGTCGGCGACGTTGACCTTTTGCGCCTCTTCAATCTCTTTTTTTGTCCGGTGGAAAACGAAAATCGGCTTCGAGCGCCAGAACACCTTGATGATCTGCCCGTCGGCGATAGGGGCAAGATCGACCTCGATCGGTGCGCCGGCCGCTATGGTCGAAGCGTCGGGATTCATTTGCGCGATCAGCGGCACCAGTATCGCCGCAGCGCCTACCGCGCCGACGGCGCCGGTGGCTACATACAGAAAATCGCGGCGCGTGTGCTCCGCCGAAGACACGGTCGTCACTTCTTGGGTCCTCTCCTCCGGCTGGCTTATTCTTCCGCCCGCGGCTGGAGCCCGGGACCGAAGTCTCGCGGCGGCGGGGACGGACCGGTTGCGGCAGCCCTGGAAAAGGCAGGACAGCGCGTCGGTGGCGTTCTATTGGCATCCTTGCAGTACAAGCGCAAGCCCGCAAAAGCGCGGCCAGCAAAAGTGGCCACCGGTTTTAAGCCCGGACGCGCTTTAAATGTTACACTACGAACGCAATCCGGGCGGCCGACCGGTCCCCACCCAGCCTGGTGGCGCGCCTGCACCTGCGAGGATTAGCCGCATAAATCGTTCGTCTAGAGCGGTTTAATCCCCGGCCAGAAGAAATCGCCAACCCGCCATGCGGATCGCCCTTTACGAGCCGGACATTCCACAGAATACCGGCACGATTCTTCGGCTCTGCGCCTGCTTAGGGCTTGAAGCGCACATCATCGAGCCGGCCGGCTTCCCGGTCACCGATCGCGCGTTCCGCCGCGCCGGCATGGACTATCTCGACCAGGTCGCCCTTACCCGCCACAGGTCGTTTGAGGCCTTCGAAGAGTGGCGGGCCCATGAGCGGCTGTCCTTGATACTGCTTTCGACCACGGGCGAACGATCGTACCTCGAGCACGTCTATGGCGCCGACCAGGTGCTTCTGTTCGGGCGCGAGAGCGCCGGCGTGCCGGGCTCAGTGCACAAGGCGGCTGGAGCTCGCCTGCGAATACCGATGCGGCCGGGTATGCGTTCGCTCAACGTGGCAATGGCGGCCGCAATCGTCGCAAGCGAGGCGCTACGCCAGACGAACGCGTTCCCCCGGTGATAATATGAGGCATGGCCCGGCGGGTTCTCATAGCGACGGCGGTCGTGCTCGTATTTTGCGGCTTCGATGCGAATGCAGCGCGAACCTTGCTCAAAGATCTGATGGCGCGCGCGCCTGCCGTCACCGACGGCCCAGCGATGTCAGAGCTTGCGCTCGAAGCCTGCGTGCGCCGTGCGCAGGAACTGGACCGCACCGGCACGGCCATCGATTACGAGATAGCAGCGATCGACCGTGAAGCGGCGGAAGCACTCTTGCTGCAAAAACAGCTCAATGCGGAATTGCCAACGGTCCAGGAGTATGATGAGCCTGCGCTCAATGAATTCCAGCGCCGCGTTATTCGTCATGAAGAGCTGTCGCACAAATTCCAGTTGGAATTTCCACTCTATCAAAACAAACAAAAGGCTTACGACGCTGCCGTCGAAGAATTCGAGCACATTTGCGCAAACCGATTTCGCCGTGGCGACCTCGATGCAATCAGGAAAAAACTGGACCTGAAATAGATCGCGCCATGTCAAGCCGGTCCAGATCGGATATAGTTCAAACCGGAAGCCATTGATGGACGCCGGACAACTTGAAACCCGCAAGACGCGCGCGCGAACCTGGTTCGAAGCGCTGCGTGATGATATTTGCGTGGCCTTCGAAGCGCTGGAAGACGCGTTGCCCGTGAACGCTCCCCTCGCCGACCGTTCGGCTGGCCGTTTCGTTCGTACGCCGTGGCAGCGAACCGACCATGACGGCGCACCGGGCGGTGGCGGCGTGATGGCAATGATGCACGGACGCGTCTTCGAGAAGGTTGGCGTGCATTGTTCGACCGTGCACGGCGAGTTCGCGCCGGAATTCCGCAAGGAGATTCCAGGCGCCGACAGAGACCCGCGTTTCTGGGCATCGGGCATTTCGCTTATCGCGCATCTGCACAACCCGCACGTGCCGGCGGTGCACATGAACACCCGCTTTGTCGTCACCAGCAAATCCTGGTTCGGTGGCGGCGCGGACCTCACGCCGCTTCTGGGCCAGCGCCGCAGTGAAACCGACCCAGACAGCATTGCCTTCCATGCCGCGATGAAAACGGCGTGTGACTCGCATGCCGAGATCGCGCCTTACGACAAATACAGGAAATGGTGCGACGAGTATTTCTTTCTCAAGCACCGGAATGAGTCGCGCGGTGTTGGCGGCATTTTTTACGACTATCTCGAAACCGACTGGGACGAGACCTTCGTCTTCACGCAGGACGTCGGCCGCGCGTTTCTGCGCGTTTACCCGGGTTTGGTGCGGAAGAATTTCACGATGCCATGGGGTGAAGCCGACCGCGAAGAGCAACTGGTCCGTCGCGGCCGCTACGTCGAATTCAATTTGCTTTACGACCGTGGCACCATTTTCGGCCTCAAGACCGGCGGCAATGTGGAGTCGATCCTGTCCTCCATGCCACCTGTCGTGAAATGGCCCTGACTCAACCTTAAAGTGAAAGTCTAGGGCTACAGTGCAAATAGTGCGCCATCAGCGCAAATTCGGTCGCTGTTGCTTGCGCTGCGCAAGGCGCGCTGGCAAAAGCTCGCCGCTTTCCAGTTGGATTGAGCGACCAGTCCGCGGATTCTTGCGGTGGGACGATGCCGGACAACGATTTGTTCCTGCAAACGATCGAAGCAATCTATGCGAGCGGGCTCGATAGCGACCGCTTGCCGGAAGCGCTGGAATTAACGAGTCGCATGCTTGGGGCCGCCGGAGCGACTCTTGAGATCTTTGATAAGTCCGTGCAACGACACAGCGCGTTCCATGCAGTTGGTGTGCCCACGGCCGCACGTACACCGTATGTCGAGCATTTCGCTACTCTCAATCCACGCTTTCCATTTGTATTGCGACAAAGCGCCGGCCACGTGGTCTGGGATCATCAGATCCTGAACGAAGACAGCATGAGACGCGATCCATTTTACTCCGAATTCCTGTCTCATCTTGGTCTGCGCTATTTCCTCGGTGCGGTGCTCGAACATACGTCGGAGAAGGCAGCGGTCGTCAGCGTCCAACGGACACGCAAACAAGGTCACGTTGACAAGCGCGAGATCGCCCTCATGCGGCGACTTTGCCCGCACTATCAACGTGCACAGGACGTCGCGACCCGCTTGAGAACAGTCGGCGAGCGCGGCGGTGTGCTGGAAAATGCGCTCGGGTGGCTGACCGATGGCGTTGCGCTGCTGGAGGCAAACGGCAATATCGTCTACGCCAATGACACGCTGCGCATGTTTGCGCAAAGCGGTGATGCGTTTCGTATCGTCGACCGCACGATTGAATTTGCGGTTCCGGATGCCCGACGCCGGTTCGACGCTGCGCTCGGAGCCGCCCAGCGGATCGGAGATCCATCCTCTGACGCATCCCTGACCGATTTTCCGGTGCCGCGCAGCCACGGGATGCCGGCATTTATGGTGTCCGTACGGCCAGTTGCACCCGGGAGTACCCGCGCGATTCGGCACGTCCAAACCGCGATCATGGTGATGATCCGTGATCCGATTCGCCGCAACACCGCGACCGGCCAAGTACTCCAGCAATTGTTCGGCCTTACCAATGCGGAGGCGCATCTGGCTGAAGCACTATGCACCGGCGCGACGACCGGTGCATATGCTCTCGAGCGCGGGGTGAGCCTCAACACCGTCTATTCGCATCTCAAGCGGATACGAGAAAAGACTGGCTGCAAGAGCGTGTCAGAACTGATCCACAAATTCGGCGAGTTGAGCGTGCCGCTGGGGCCACGCTGAGCAGTTCAGCGCAGCGCGCCCCACACTAGAAATAAGCCACCCAGCAACACAACGGCATCGAGGATTGCCGTGTGCACATGGCCCGGCATCCGCTCGACGAAGGCCTTGGCAAGAAATGCCCCTGGCAACGCGGTCAGCCCGATCAACAGCGCGAAGGCAACGACCTGCGCGGTAATGACGCCGGCAAGCCCGAACACCGAAATCTTCACGATCCCGATGACAATCGAGATGGCGGCGTCTGTCGCAATGACGGCGGCGCCTTCAAGGCCCGCTGCCATCAACAGCGACAGCAAAATCACACCCGACCCTGCCGTCGCACCAACCACGAAACCATAGCCGAGCGAGCCAAGGGCCAGGCCACCGTCCCCAAACTTGACGCCGTGATATTTCAGCAGCCGCCGCAGCGGCACACTCAGGATCAGCATGCTGCCGATCACCAGCGCCGCACCGGCGCTCGAGAGCCGCGTGTAGCCCCACGCACCGAGTACGCAGGTTGGGACGGACGTTGCAAGCACGACCGCGGCACGTCGCCAGTCGGCATATTTCGAAAATGCAAAGACGCGGCTCGAATTGGTGAACATCGCCGATATGGCAATGATCGGCACGACAGGCTCGGCGCCAATCAGCGGCACCAACACCAGCGGCATCAGCGCGCCGGTCCCATAGCCCGACACGCCGCCGACGATCGAGGCAACCAGCGCAACCGCCGCAACCGGGATCAACTGCCAGAATGAAATGTCGTGAAA
Source organism: Pseudolabrys sp. (assembly GCA_036496445.1). Taxonomy (GTDB): domain Bacteria; phylum Pseudomonadota; class Alphaproteobacteria; order Rhizobiales; family Xanthobacteraceae; genus Pseudolabrys. The sequence continues at coordinate 8,366 of DASXLC010000097.1, forward strand.
GCCGGAGAGAATATTCATGGACTAGTCGCGCGTTCTTGATCTACCGGCCCGCATTTGTCGCAGCATCAGCTATGCCATCGAGCGCGCGACGGTCCTCCGGAAAACCGGCTGCGATCCACGCCTGTTCCGCGGCGGCAATCGCGGCGCCCAATGCCGGTCCTTGCTCCACACCACGTTTCATGAAGTCCGCTGCCTTGAGCGGAAACACCGGCGCGGTCCACCGCTGCGGCAGTGTGGCGAGCGCGTGCCATTCGGAATCGTGCGCCGTCGCAGTCGAACGCGCCCATCCGAGCAGGACGCGATCGGTGAATTGCTGCGCCCTCAGCTGGTACAGCAGCGCCTTCGCCGACTTCTCACCGTATAACGGCGAAATGCGGCCCCAGCCCTCTCCCATCGAGGCAAGCCGCTCATGCTCGTTGTTGGCAAGGCGCAGCTTTTGCCACAGCCTCTCGGCATCTTCCGGAATGGCGACGGCGAGCGCGCCAAGCCGGCGCACGGCATTCGGCTCCGTACCTATCGCCGCCTCTACCTTCGCCATGTTCTCGAAGCTCGCCAGATAACTCACGCCGCCAAGCACGCGCAGCAGCAATCCCGAGTCGGTCATTGAGATCATCGTCGGCACTGCGTGCGGGGCAACGACAAGTTTCATCATCTCCATGCGCAGACGCTCGCGCGAGAGCTGGTCGAGGCCATCACGGCCGGCAATGCACGCGGCAAGGCCGGCTGCGTCGGGGTGGTCACTGGTACCGTAGGCTGCGTGGAAACGGAAAAAGCGCAGGATGCGCAGATAGTCCTCGGCGATGCGTTTGGCCGGGTCGCCGATAAAACGCACGCGACGGTGGCCGAGATCGTCGAGCCCACCGGTATAATCGTAGATCGCGCCATCGCGCGTTGCCGACAGCGCATTGATGGTGAAATCGCGCCGTTCGGCGTCGGCCTTCCAGTCGCGCCCGAATTCGACCTTGGCATGGCGGCCGTAGGTCTCGACGTCCTTGCGCAGCGTCGTCACCTCGAAAGGATGTTTGTCGATAACGACCGTAACGGTGCCGTGCTCGATACCTGTCGGGACCGGCTTGAACCCTGCGGCCGTAACGCGCTTCACAACTTCTTCCGGCACCGCGGTGGTAGCGACGTCAACCTCGGCGATCGGCATGCCCAGCAAAGCGTTTCGCACCGCGCCGCCGACGACGCGCGCCTCTTCGCCATCGCAATCGAGCACAGCGAGCAGGCGCGGCAGCGCGCCACTCGCGAGCCAGCCGGCGTCATCCAGTTTCCGATCGGTACGGCCCGTCTGCGACTGCATCACTTCGTGGTCCCCGGCACGAATTTGCCGTCTTCCATATGCGCCGGCACGTAGGTTGAACCGGGTGGCGCGCCGGAAAAATGCGCGAAATAGATAAAGCTGCCGAGCACCAGGGCCAGCGCAACGATGGCGAGCGTTGCCACGCGCAGCAGCGGCCAAGATTTCAAATCCATCACGCCAGCCTGGGTCGCCCACAAGAAGACCGCGTAAAGCACAAACGGCGTCAGGAACAGAACGATTTCGGTGAAGACCGGACGGATCATCGGTAAATCCGATCGTGAAGATTGCGCAGGATACCAGCCGTCACGCCCCAGATGTAATGCTCGCCGAAAGTGATCGCGTAATAGTGCCGCGTCATCCCCTGCCACTCGCGCGAATGGCGCTGCATATTTGTCTGATTCATCAGGAAGGTGAGCGGCACCTCGAAGGTGTTGTCCACCTCCGCGACGTTGAGCTTGAGCGTGAAGCCGGGCTTCACACGCGCGATCACCGGCACGATACGATAGCCAAGCGTCGTCATGTAGAGATCGAGGTAGCCGAACGGCTCGACATACGAGCGGTCGAGACCGATTTCCTCCCGCGCTTCGCGCAGCGCCGAAGCGCAGGGGTCTTTGTCGCCCTTGTCGATCTTGCCGCCCGGAAATGAAACTTGCCCGGCGTGATCGGGCAAATGCTGAGCACGCTGGGTGAGCAGCACTGTCGGTTCGGAATGGTCGACAATCGGCACCAGCACAGCCGCCGGACGGATCGGCCGCACCTCCGCGATTTTCCGCATGACCGGATCGGCGTCGTGATCGCCACGTGCAGGTATCACACCGGGATCAGTGAGCCCTTCAGGCACAGTAAGTGTCAAACGCTGACGCACGCGCGCGAAGAATTCCGGCGCCGTGAGGTCGGACGTCACCGCCTCCTGCATTAGAGCGCGACCCATTTAGATTTACTCACCATGCTCTCCTGACATTGATTTTTGGCGCGCGATCTTTTCCATCGATGCCCATCCCCGATCGAATCGAGGCATGCTTTTCGGAAACATGCGCTACGCGAACTCCCGCAATACGCTTGCTTCCGCCATCGCAAAGAACTCGCCTCCGGACATAACACCGAACATCATTTTGCCGCCGACCTCGCGTTCCTCCCCGAGCGCCACAAGGTCGTAGAACAGAGCGCGCGTAACCTTCGCCCAGAGTTCGCGTCGCACATGCAAATAAGGCTTGAGGCCGCCGTTCGCCGGTTGCTGCTGGAAGCGCAGCGCGTGCGCTGGACCGGCAGCAACCCAATCATCGACGTTGGTGCGAAACTGAAGGACCCGTCCATGATCACCGGAAGACGACTTCATTTCCACGGCAAGAAACGGCACATCGTCGACAACAATCCCAACTTTCTCCACGGGAGTAACCAGAAAATACTTCTCGCCTTCCCGTTTGAGCACCGAGGCGAACAACTTGACCAGGGGCAGCCGCCCGATCGGCGTCTTCTGGTAGAACCATGTTCCATCGGTCGCGACCCGCATGTCGATGTCGCCGCAAAAGGGCGGATTCCAGAGGTCGACGGGTGGCGGACCCCTGTTTTCGCGGGGCAGCGATGCCGTCAGTGCTTCCAAACCGCTCTGCCCTGCCTTCGCCATTGTTTTCCTTCGATAATCGGCCCGCCGCGCGCCTGTTCGCATCTTCGTGATTGGCCGGCTCGGTGGCGGAAGATAGCGTAAGCTTGGCCACAGATTGAGGCAGATTCGCCCGAATGACGCAGCAATATCGACCCTGGTGTGTTTGTTGCATAGCACCCGGCGAGGCTCCTGACGGGCGACGAAAGGAATAGGAATCATGGCGAAGGCGAGCGGCGAAAGTCTGGAAAAACTGGAAGACATGATCGTGCGCGCGGCTGAATCGACGGCCGCGCACGTCCGCGCCGCAAAGGCCGCGATCGGCGCCGTAATCTTCGGTCAGGACCTGGTGATAGAGCGCGCCTTGGTCACCGTGCTCTCCGGTGGTCACGCGCTCCTTGTGGGGGTGCCGGGCCTCGCCAAAACCAAGCTGGTTGACACAATGGGTACCGCGCTCGGCCTTGATGCCCGTCGTATCCAGTTCACCCCGGATCTGATGCCGTCCGACATTCTTGGCACGGAGGTGCTGGAAGAAAACCCGGGCGGCAAGCGCAGCTTCCGCTTCATTGCGGGCCCGGTATTCGCACAGTTGCTCATGGCAGACGAAATCAATCGCGCCTCGCCGCGCACGCAGTCGGCGCTTCTGCAGGCGATGCAGGAGCAGCATGTGACTGTCGCCGGCGCCCGTCACGACCTGCCCAAGCCATTTCACGTCCTGGCAACGCAGAACCCGCTTGAGCAGGAAGGCACCTACCCGCTGCCCGAAGCACAGCTCGACCGCTTTCTGATGGAGATCGATGTCGACTATCCGGACCAAGAGGCCGAACGCAGGATTCTGTTCGATACGACTGGCGCCGACGAGTCGCGCGCCAAGATGGCAATGAGCGCAGACGATTTGGTGGCGGCACAACGCCTGGTCCGTCGTCTGCCCGTCGGTGAGTCCGTGGTGGAGGCAATTCTGGCGCTTGTGCGGTCCGCACGGCCTGGTCCCGAAGGGGGCGAAATCGGCAAGCTCATCTCCTGGGGTCCGGGCCCGCGCGCAAGTCAGGCCTTGATGCTGGCTGTGCGTGCACGCGCGCTTCTGGACGGGCGGTTCGCGCCGTCGGTCGACGACGTGCTCGAACTGGCCGAGCCCGTGCTCAAGCACCGCATGGCCCTGACCTTCGCCGCGCGTGCGGAAGGCGAAATCATTCCCAATGTAATCCGGCGGCTGAAGGCGCGCATCGGATAGTGGCAATGGCGGAGTCGCGGCCGAACAACATCGAGACCAGCGCAGTACGGCAGGCGACTGTCGGCGCTCGCAGGCTCGCCGACGCCATGCCGCGGCTCATTCTTGAGGCGCGTCGTGTCGCATCGACAGTCATTCACGGTCTGCACGGCCGCCGACGCGCCGGACCAGGAGAGAATTTCTGGCAATACCGCCGTTTCGTATCGGGTGAGCCTGCGCAAAATGTCGATTGGCGGCGCTCCGCGCGCGACGATCATCTTTATGTGCGCGAGCGTGAATGGGAGGCCTCACATACGGTGTGGATCTGGCCGGACCGTTCGCCTTCGATGTCTTTTACATCTGCTTTGTCGAATGACAGCAAGCTCGAGCGCGGGCTTGTGATCTCCTTCGCGCTCGCCGAGGTGCTGGTGCAGGGCGGCGAACGGGTCGGCATTCCGGGACTCATGCGCCCGACCGCCAGCCGTAACGTCATCGAAAAAATGGCAGAAGCGTTCCTGCACGATCCAACCGAGCGCGCCAGCCTGCCGCCGTCGTTCGTCCCATCACCGTTATCCGAAATCGTGATGCTGTCGGACCTGTGGGCCCCCATTGGCGAGGTGAGGAACACAATCGCTCAGCTTTCTGCCACCGGCGCGCACGGACACGTCGTGCAGGTCGTTGATCCGGCTGAAGAAAGCTTTCCGTATTCCGGCCGTGTCGAGTTTATAGAGCCGGAAGGCGCCGGCAGCGTTACTGCCGGCCGCGCTGAAACGTGGCGCAACGATTATCAGGGAATCGTCGAACGTCATCGGGCGGCGATCCGCGCCGAAACGGATTTGCGCGGCTGGAGTTTCGCCATCCATCGCACCGACAGGCCGGCGAGTGAGCTCCTGCTGGTGCTGCATTCGCGCATGGGGGACAACGCACAACCAAACCTCGTCAATAGTCGGTACGCCCCGGCAAGCCCTGCGAGCGCCGCATGATCGGCTCATTGCCGCTTGGCTTTGCCCAACCTCTGGTTCTGCTCGGGTTGCTCAGCCTGCCGATACTGTGGTGGCTGCTGCGGTTGGTGCCGCCCCGCCCGCGGCGCATCAATTTTCCGCCGACGCGCTTGCTATTCGAGATCGCTCCCAAGGAAGAAACCCCGGCGCGAACGCCCTGGTGGCTCACGCTGCTGCGGCTTACGTTGGCGGCACTCGTCATCATCGCCGCCGCCGGCCCTTTGTGGAATCCCCCACTCGCGACAGCAGATCGGGCTGCGCCGCTGTTAATCCTGGTCGATGATGGTTGGCCGGCCGCGTCAGCCTGGGATGCACGGCTGCGTACGGCAGACGAAATGATCGCACGGGCCGAAGCAGACAACCGGGGCGTCGCTGTACTGCCGATGTCGGAAACAGAGCGCGACATCTCGCTGCAGGTCGCAGGCGCCGCACGCGTTCAAATCAAGCAGATCAAGCCGAAACCTTACGGGATCGAGCGCACGGACGCGCTTCCGATGATTGAGCGCTTTCTGGCAACCAGCCCGAACGTCGAAGTTATCTGGCTTTCGGACGGCGTCGATCTCGGCAAGGGCGCCACCTTCGTTGAAGGCCTGAAGCGGATTGTCGGCAGCCATCCGCTGACCGTGGTCGAAGGAGGCCTGCCGCCGTCACATGCGCTGACCGCAGCCGATAATGCTGCCGGTGCGCTGACCGTGAAGGTTCTGCGCACGCAAACGAATCCTGGCGATACCGGCCTGGTGAGCGCGATCGACCTCAAGGGCCTGCCGGTGGGTGAGGCGCCTTTCAGCTTCAAGTCCGGCGAGCGCGACGCCGACGCGGTGATCGACTTGCCGGTCGAAATTCGCAACGACGTGGCGCGGCTTGAAATCGTCGGCGAACGCTCCGCGGGCGCCGTGCAGTTACTCGACAAGCGCTGGCGCCGACGCACTGTCGGCGTCGTCTCCGGATCAACCGCAGACCGCTCGCAGCCTTTGATCGGTGCGACGTACTATCTTTCCCGCGCGCTCAACCCGTTCGCCGATGTCCGCCTTTCCGAGGGCGCGGCACCTGCGGAGGCTGTGACGCGATTCCTCGACCGGCATTTGCCGATGTTAATCCTTGCCGATGTCGGCAACGTGACCGACGCCCTCGATCGCTTGAACAAGTGGATCGACAACGGCGGCGTGCTGGTTCGGTTTGCCGGACCGCATCTCGCGCAGGCCGACGACAATCTCGTGCCGGTGAAACTGCGGCGCGGCGGCCGAATATTGGGCGGCAGCCTGAGCTGGGACAAACCGCAGCCGCTCGCCGCCTTCTCGCGCGAAAGCCCCTTCAACGGAATGCCGGTTCCGACTGATGTGACGGTGACCCGGCAAGTGCTGGCGGAACCGGACTCGCAGCTGACCGACCGTACCTGGGCGACGCTTGCTGATGGCACGCCGCTGGTCACCGCAGAGCGTCGCGGCAAGGGATTGATCGTTCTTTTCCATGTGACGGCCGATAGCCGCTGGTCCGATCTGCCACTGTCAGGCACTTTCGTCGATATGCTGCGGCGACTGGTGGCGCTCGCCGGCTCCACTGCAACGGCCGAAGGCGAGAATGCTGCCACGGAGAATGCCAATAGCCGTACAGCTCAGGTCGTACCTCCGACACGCGTTCTTGATGGTTTCGGCGCGTTTACAACGCCGCCGCCGACCGCCCGTCCCATTCCGAGCAATTTTACCGGACGCGGCAGCCTCGATCATCCGCCAGGCTTCTATGGCCCGCCGGAAGGCCTCGTCGCAGTCAATACACTTTCAGCAGCCGACCGGCCGGTTCCGCTCGATGTTTCTGCCCTCAACGCCCGCATGGACGTCTACCGACACGGTGAACCACTCGATCTGCGAGGACCAATCCTGCTCACCGCGCTCGCTTTGCTCATGGTCGATGCTCTCGTCGTGGTCATGTTGTCGGGCGGTTTAGCTGCCCTGCGACCGCGCCGGCGTGCAACCGCCGCATTGCTGCTCGCAGGCATCCTGGGCTTGCTGGCTTCATATGATGCGCACGCGCAGCCCGCGCCGCAGCTCCCAAAAACGCCGCCGCTGACCGCTCAGCAGGAAGACTTCGCAATGAAGGCGACGGTGCAAACCCACCTTGCCTATATCATCACCGGTGATCCGGTCGTCGATGACGTGAGCAAGGCCGGCTTGCAGGGCCTTACGCTATTTCTGGCGCAGCGAACGGCCCTGGAAGCCGGTGATCCTGTCGGATTGGATCCTGCACGCGACGAGCTTGCTTTTTTTCCGTTGATCTACTGGCCAGTAACGCCGAGCGCGCCGAAGCCATCGCAAGCCGCCCTTGAAAAAATCGACGCCTACATGAAGCGCGGAGGCACTGTCCTGTTCGATACCCGCGACGCAGTCGACGCGCCGCCCGGGCCCGGCGGTGAGATGCGTGGGCCCGGCATGGTCGCACTCCGTTCGATCCTGTCCTCGCTCGACATTCCCGAGCTGGAGCCGGTGCCGCATGATCACGTGCTCACCAAAACCTTTTTCCTCCTGCGTGATTTCCCGGGCCGCTTCACCAACGGCCAGCTATGGGTTGAGGCTTTGCCGGCAGAGAACGAAGATGAGGAACCAAACCGGCCGGCGCGCGCAGGCGACGGCGTGTCATCTATCCTGATCACCTCGAATGATCTTGCCGGTGCCTGGGCAATGCGCGCGGATGGACAGCCGATGCTTCCGCTGGTGCCGGGTGAGGCGCGTCAACGCGAATTCGCATTCCGCGCCGGCGTCAATATCGTGATGTATGCGCTGACCGGCAACTACAAGGCCGATCAGGTACACATACCCGCGTTGCTCGAACGGCTGGGCCAATAGGAGCCTGCTTGTGAATCTGGGAATTTCATTTGCTCCGCTGGTGCCGTCCTACGTTGTGTGGGCTGCGTTTGCCGTGGCCGTCTTGATTTCGATGCTGCTGCTCTTCGCGCGGAGCCGCGGTGCGGCGCTGCGCGCGCTCGCCCTGGGCCTGATGGTACTTGCGCTCGCGAACCCGTCCCTCACACGGGAAGACCGTGACCCGATTCCTTCCGTCGCAGCCATCATTGTCGACAAGAGCCCGAGTCAGAACTTCGGCGATCGCACGCAGCAAACAGAGGCTGTACGCGCCGCCCTGACCGAACGGCTCAAACGTATCCCGGGACTGGAAGTGCGCGTGGCGGAAGCGGGCGCTGCGGACGGTGAAACCGACGGCACCAAACTGTTTTCGGCCTTGTCGTCGACGCTCGCCGACGTGCCCCCGGACCGCGTGGCCGGTGCGATCCTGATCACCGACGGTCGTGTGCATGATGTGCCGGCCGATGCATCCACGTTGGGGTTTGCCGCACCGCTGCATGCACTGATCACCGGGCGCAAGAATGAGATCGACCGGCGAGTCGTACTGACGCTGACGCCCCGCTTCGGCATCGTCGGGCAATCGCAGACCATTGGCTTCCGCGTCGAAGATGAAGGCGTCAGGGCCGGCGTCGCCGAAGTTACCATTCGGCGCGACGGCGAAGTTCTGGAGAAACGCGACGTCGGCGTGCACACCGACATCAAGTTCAACGTGCCAATTCCTCATGCCGGACCGAACATCGTCGAGATAGAGGCGTCCCCGCTTGATCGCGAACTCACACAAGTGAACAATCGCGCGGTCGTCTCGATCGATGGCGTCCGCGACAAACTGCGCGTGTTACTGGTGTCGGGCGAGCCGCATGCCGGGGAGCGCACCTGGCGCAATTTGCTGAAGTCGGACGCCTCGGTCGATCTGGTCCATTTCACGATCTTGAGGCCGCCGGAAAAGCAGGACGGCACGCCCATTAACGAACTGTCCCTGATCGCTTTCCCGACGCGGGAGCTGTTCCAGCAAAAGATCGGGGAATTCCAGCTTATCATTTTCGACCGCTACGCCCGGCAAGGCGTATTGCCGCTCATCTATTTCGATAACATCGCAAAATATGTGCGCGATGGCGGCGCCGTTTTGATTGCCGCAGGGCCCGATTATGCAAGCCCGACCAGCATCTGGCGGACCCCGCTGGATGGCATTCTGCCTGCCGAGCCGACCGGCGATATTACCGAGCGCAGTTTTCAACCGCAGCTTACCGAGGCCGGCCACCGCCATCCGGTGACTCGCAACCTCGAGGGGTCGGAAACCGATCCACCGCACTGGAGCCGCTGGTTCCGGCTCGTCGACATCAAGCGCAGTACCGGCACAAATATAATGCAGGGGCCGGACGGCAAGCCGCTTCTGGTGCTGGCGCGCGAGGGCGAAGGACGCGTGGCGCTGTTGTTGTCGGATCACATCTGGCTGTGGGCGCGCGGCTACGAAGGCGGCGGACCGCACCTCGATCTTTTGCGCCGGCTGTCTCACTGGCTCATGAAACAGCCCGATCTGGAAGAGGAATCCCTCCGGTTGGTTGTGCACGGCCGCGATATCACCGTGCAGCGGCAGACCATGGCCGACACTGTCAATTCAGTGACCATTACTTCGCCGACGGGTGAAACGCGGACGATCAATCTGCAGGCGGTTGAGCCGGGACTATGGCGTGCCGCAATGACGGCAAACGAACTCGGATTATGGCGCGCAACGGACGGCAAACTCACGGCGCTCGCAAATGTCGGTCCGGCCAATCCGCGCGAATTCGCCGAAGTGACGTCGACAACCGAGGTCTTGCATGCGCTGAGCAATGCTACAGGCGGGGATGTGCGGCGGATCGCGGAAGGTGACAGCCTTGATATTCCGCGCGTGGTCCCGGTGCGTACCAGCACCACCTACAAAGGTGACGATTGGATCGGCTTGAAAATGCGCGACGCCAGCGTTGTACGTGGCATCGGTGTTCTGCCGATCTTCGCCGGACTCATCGGTCTCTTGCTGCTGATCGGTTCCCTCGCGGCGACATGGGCGAGAGAAGGGCGGTAATTCCGTCAGGCCGTTTCCCAGTTTGGGCGGATCAGGCCGGACACGCCGCTGAAGGCGCCCGCAGCAAGTTCGGCGACCAGGAGCCGTGCGGGATCGACCGGCCCCGGCATTTTCACCTGACCCTTCGGAATGCGTTTAAATCCGGACTTGGCATAGACCGGTTCGTCGCCCACGAGTACAACCAGTTTGTGGCCGCTCACCTGCGCCTCCTTGAGAGCGCGCTTGATCAGCGCGGTGCCGACGCCGTGCGATCGAAAAGGCGGCTCGACCGTCAGCGGACCAAGCAGCAGGGCCGAAGTTTCGCCGATGCAAATCGGCGTCAAGCGCACCGAACCGACCAACAGCGTGCCGATACGCGCGGTGAATGACAAATCGAGCACATGACCCCTGCCCTCACGGATTCGGAACGCCGTGCGCGCGAAACGGCCTGGCCCGAACGTGCGTTCGTGCAGCCGCTCGATCGCAGGCGCGTCGGCTGCAGTCTCAGGCAAAATAGTCAGTGCCAACTCGCTCATGAGCCCCGGCATCGCAGTCGTCATGCCCGGCCTTGTGCCGGCATCCACGACTTGTCGCGCGTACGGCATAAAAGACGCGGATGGCCGGGACAAGCCCGGCCATGACGATCTGGTTAAAGCTCTTGGATTTCGTGCTAATTGACCCCACCTTGATGCAGGAAACAGGAATAGTGGAGCGACGGAAATGGGACTTCTGGTCGACGGCGTATGGCAGGACGATGTTTCACGCACAAAAGACGGTCACTTCGTCAGGCCGACCACGCTGTTCCGCAATTGGGTCACGCCGGATGCAAGCCCGGGGCCTTCCGGCGAGGGCGGCTTCGCCGCGGAGCCGGGCCGGTATCACCTTTATGTTTCGCTCGCCTGTCCATGGGCACACCGCACCATCATTTTCCGCAAAATCAAAGCCCTGGAGAATGTCATCTCGCTATCGGCCGTGTCGCCCAACATGGGGCGCGAAGGCTGGACATTCAATAAATCGGAAGGCTCTACCGGCGATGACGTGAATGGCAAGAACAAACTTTCCGAGGTCTATTTGCTTGCCAACCCGCGCTATTCGGGCCGCGTGAGTGTGCCGGTCCTTTGGGACAAAAAGCGTGAGACGATCGTCAACAATGAGTCCTCGGAAATCATCCGCATACTCAATTCGGCGTTTGACGATTTTACCAATGTGCATAACGATTATTACCCGAAAAATCTGCGTGTCGAGATCGACCGCTTTAACGACATGATCTACCCGAATATCAATAACGGAGTTTATCGGGCCGGCTTCGCCACCTCGCAGGCGGCTTACGAACAGGCCTTCCGCAATGTTTTCGACACGCTCGAAGAGATAGAGCAAAACTTGTCGCAGCATCGCTATCTGGTCGGAAACACAATAACCGAGGCCGATTGGCGCCTGTTCTGCACTTTGATCCGCTTCGATGCAGTCTACTATTCGCACTTCAAGTGCAACTGGCGGCGCATCTCCGAATTCCCGAACCTGTCGAACTATCTGCGCGATCTCTATCAAGTGCCCGGCGTGGCGGAGACTGTGAGCATCGAGCAGATCAAGCGGCACTATTATGGCAGCCAGCGGCAGGTGAATCCGACCGGCATTGTTCCGGTCGGACCGCAGCTCGATTTCGCCGCGCCTCACGACCGCGCTCGTTTCGACTAGGCGTCACCACAACTCGCTGATCGCTGCGCCACCAAACACTTCCGCCACGCGGGCGCGTGTGGCACGGCTTGCGTCTTCCGGAAGCGCATCGATCGGGAAGAATGCGTGCTCCGCAATTTCGTGGTTAGGCTTCGGGTTTCCGTCCTGCCGGAAGTCGCGGACAATGAATAACGCCACGTGGTCGCGCCGTGATGTGCGCCTGTTGAAGTAGACGCTGTAAAGCTGCGGCGCAGCCCCGAGCTGGATATTGCCTTCTTCAGCCAGCTCGCGCGTGAGCGCTTCCAAGAGGGTCTCCCCCGTCTCCACACCGCCGCCGGGAAGATGCCAGCCGTCAACGTAAGTATGCTTGACCAGGAATATGCGGCCAGCGCCGTCAATAACCATGGCACGGCTGCCGAGCGTCGCAGCGCGCGAGAATCGCCAATAAAAATGCATGCCCCGGCGGATGACCGGCTCGAGCGCGCGGCGAAGGCGGTGTCGGCCCATAACGATGAATTCTCGTGTTCGGGGACGGTGATGCTTTATCGAGAGCCTTGCGGACAGGTGTCAAATTGACTTTTCTCAGTTTAGAATACTTCTAATATTGGTATGGAAGAGCGGGTTGCCCGCCGATCGAAAGGATTTCCTGTGAAACGCTTTGCCGACCTCACCGAGCAGGAAGTGCTCGCGCTTGCCATCACCAACGAGGAAGAAGACAGCCGCATCTATCGCGGTTTTGCCGAAGGCTTGCGTGAGCAGTTTCCGTCCTCTGCCAAGGTATTCGATGAGATGGCGGAGGAGGAAGTTCATCACCGCTCGATGCTGTTCGACCTCTACCGCCAAAAGTTCGGCGACTATCTGCCGCTGATCCGTCGCCACGATGTCAAGGATTTCATCCCGCACAAGTCTTCGCTCTGGCTGATGCGGCCGCTCATCCTCGGCGAGGTGCGCACGTTCGCCGAGAAAATGGAGGTAGAAGCTCAAAGGTTCTATCGCAAAGCGGCCGACGGTGCGCGCGACATTTCGGTCCGTCGGCTTCTGCTCGAGCTTGCCGAAGCCGAAGCCGGGCACGAAAGCCTGGCTCACAAATTGACCGAACAGATCCTCACGGATAGCGCCCGCGCCAGCGAGGATGCCACATCAAAACGCGCTTTTATGCTGCAATATGTGCAGCCGGGGCTTGCCGGGCTGATGGATGGTTCGGTATCGACCTTGGCCCCGCTGTTCGCCGCCGCTTTCGCCACCCACAACACCTGGCAAACATTTCTCGTTGGCATCGCCGCCTCGGTCGGTGCCGGAATCTCAATGGCCTTTGCCGAGGGCTTATCGGACGACGGATCTCTCACCGGGCGTGGTTCATCATGGATCCGCGGGCCCGTCTGCGGCGTGATGACCGCCATCGGCGGGCTCGGTCATACCTTGCCCTACCTGATCCCGCATTTCCTGACCGCAACAGTCGTGGCGATTATCGTCGTGGTCATCGAACTTGCAATCATCTCGTGGATACGCATGCGCTTCATGGATACGCCCTTCCTGAGGGCGGCGTTCCAGGTGGTGGTCGGCGGTACACTCGTGTTCGTTGCGGGCATATTGATCGGCAGTTCGTAGCAGGTTACTCCCGCTACGATGTTCACAATTGCCCATCTTTCCGATCCGCATCTTGCGCCACTGCCCCCAGTGCGCTGGAGCGAACTCGTCGGCAAAAGAGTGACCGGTTACATCAACTGGCAGCGCAGACGGCGTTTTATCCACGACCCGGGAACGCTCGCGGCGATTGTCGCCGATCTCAGGAGGCAAACACCCGACCACATCGCCGTCACCGGCGACATCGCCAACATCGCGCTGGCCGCGGAGTTTACGCAGGGACGCGACTGGCTTGAGAGGCTGGGGTCCGCGCAAGAGGTCACCTTCGTACCCGGCAATCACGATATCTACGTGCGCGAGGCCGCCAAATTCGCCGGGCGCCAATGGGGCGCCTACATGAGCGACGATGACGCCGCGGGCGGCTTTCCCTTTGTCCGCCGTCGCGGCAACGTCGCACTGATCGGCCTTTCAACCGGTGTGCCGACTGCACCCTTTCTGGCAACCGGTTGGCTCGGAACAAACCAGCTCGCCGGACTGGCCGCCGTGCTCAACAGACTCAAGAACGAAAATGTGTTTCGCGTGGTACTGATCCATCACCCGCCGGTCAGTGCGGCAGCACGACACAAGCAATTGCTCGATGCGCCGGTGCTCAAACGCGTGATCGCTGCGCACGGCGCAGATCTGCTGCTCCACGGACACGACCATCTCCATATGATCAATTGGCTGGACGGACCGGGCGGCACCCGCGTCCCGGCAGTTGGCGTACCTTCGGCATCAGCCAAGGGCGACATCGACAGAGACCTTGCCGCCTACAATCTGTATCAGATCGACGGGACGCGCGGCGCCTGGCAATGCGCATTGATCTCGCGCGGCCTCGATGCGTCGGGTGAGGTCGTGCAACAAAAGCGCCTTACGCTGCTTGGCTAGGGGTGCGGATTGCTCAGCATGGCCAGCGCGACGAGCACCGCTACGCCAGCGATGAGCCCATAAATAAAAGTACGAACAGTACGCCAGTGACGCTGGCGCCGGTTGCGTCGCAATACAGACTGCGCAACTCCTCGTCCCGCGTCGTCGGACAGTGCGCGTTCACGTTCAACCAGCCGATTTGCGACATAGCGCCTGATCGCTTCCACCAGCGCAGGCACCTCATAGGATTCTGCCAGCACCGCGCGGCCATACCGCGTATCCTGCACGAAACGGTATTGCCGTTTGTCGCGACCCATCTCGACATGCGCCACCACGTCGACCCACAACCGCGGCACGTCACCTTTGCTCACACCACGATCGAACAGTTCGACATCGCCGGGAATCTCCCGGAACAACGGATCGAGCGCGTCGTTGAGCAACTCAAGGCGGGCAACGTCCGCATCGCGCAAATCAACAACGACCGCAGAGCGCTCAGCCGCTTCGATGCGCGCTTCACGCACGGCCTCCCTGAGTGGTTGCTCGATTTGGGGGGCGTCTGTTTCGCTTGTGCCGCGTTCCGACATACCCGCCAATCTAGCAACGCCTCACCCTCAGGCAAAGTAGAAAAGCGTGAGTTTTCAAGAAGTTTGATGGTTAATTGCCGGTTAATGAGGAGGGTGAGACGCCGTAGTTTCGAGCCCAGCCCAACCCGTCCTCAGTACGGCCACGCGGCCGGTATTCAGCACCAATCCAGCCGCGATAGCCGAGTTTGTCCACCGCCTCGAACACCGCAGGGTAGTTGACCTCACCTTCATCGGGCTCGTGGCGTGAGGGCACCGCCGCGCATTGCAGATGTCCGATGACCGGCAGGAATTTTTCGAGACGATAGACCAGGTCTCCACCCACGATTTGAACGTGATAGAAATCGAACTGCATGCGGATGTTTTGCTTCCCGATTTTGTTAACAATGTCCGCCGCGTGTTCGACATGATTGAGGAAATAATTCGGCCGATCGCGACTGTTGATCGGCTCAATCAGCAGTGTAATCTTCTTGGCGGCGGCCAGATCGGCTGCACGAGTCAGATTGTCGATAAAGACACGGTCTGCAGCCGGGCGTTGCTCGGACGCCACCTTGCCGGCCAGACAATGAATCGCGCTCGCACCAATTGTGCTCGCATATTCGAGCGAGCGGGTGAACAGCGACTGCCAGTCTTTTTCGCGACCCGGTACGGCAGCAAGGCCAAACTCACCATCGCGCTCGCCCGGTGGCGTATTGAGCCCAAGGATGGTGAGCTTGTTCCTTTCGATCGCCGTTTTTACAGCCGAAGCTGGAACATCATAGGGAAACTGAAGTTCGATCGCCTTGAACCCTGCTGTTGCGGCGGCGTCGATCCTCTCAAGCAACGGTCGCTCGGTGAAAAGATAGCCAAGATTGGCAGCAAAACGCGGCATAGGCTGTCCTTGATGATCCCTTGCGCGCGGACGCGCGGACGTATTCATTAGCGCCGCAACCGACACAACGCCATCCGGAAAATCCATGTCCGCCAATACCGCCTTTCATATCGCCGTGCTGCCCGGTGACGGCATCGGCCAGGAAGTCATGGCACCGACCCTGGAGATCCTGCGGCGGATCGAAACGACTACGCCGAGCCTGAAATTCCGCTTCACCGAAGGTGCAGCCGGTGCCGGGCACTACAAGGCGACCGGAAAGTCCATGCCGGACTCGACCGTTAAATTGTGCGAGGGGGCCGACGCCATCCTGCTTGGCGCCTGCGGGCTGCCGAGTGTGCGCTATCCCGACAATACCGAGATCATGCCGCAGGTCGAACTGCGCTTCATTTTCGATCTTTATGCCGGCGTGCGGCCCGCTCGTCTGATTCCCGGCGTGCCGAGCCCGATTGTGAACGCGCAAGAACGCGGCATCGATTTCGTGCTGATCCGCGAGTCGACCGAAGGCCTGTTTGCATCAATGGGCAAAGGCGTGGTCACGCACGACGAAGCCCGCGAAACTCTGGTGATCACGCGCAAGACGTCGCAACGGCTGTTTGATTTCTCGCTTCGTCTCGCCGAAAGGCGAAAAAAGCGGGGCAAGCCTGGCCTTCTCACCTGTGTCGATAAGGCCAACGCGTTCAAGGCCTACGCCTATTTCCGCTCAATCTTCGACGAACGCGCGAAGAACTTTCCGGACGTAAAGACTGATCATGTCTACGTCGACGCCTGCGCTGCACTGATGGTGCGTAAGCCATGGGACTTCGACGTGATGGTGATGGAAAATATCTTCGGCGATATTCTGTCCGATCTCGCCGCCGGATTGATCGGCGGCCTCGGTATCGCACCGTCGGCCGACATCGGGGATAAACACGCGGTCTTTCAACCGTGTCACGGCACGGCGCCCGACATCATGGGCCAGGGCAAGGCCAATCCGACGGCGATGATCCTATCCGCGGCAATGATGCTCGATTGGCTGGCTGACCGGCATGATCACGCACCGGCTGCCGATGCAGCACAACGGATTGAGCGCGCTGTCGACAAGGCCTATGCCGGAGGCATCAGGCCGATGGAATACGGCGGGAAGGATGGCACCAGTTCAATCGCCACGGCCGTGCTCAGGGCGCTCGATTAGGGAGGAACGCATGCTGTTTTCGGTATTTACCCTCGACAGTCCGGACGCCGCAGACAAACGCAAAGCGGTGCATGGCGAGCACGTCGCCCACCTGAAGAAGGCGAATGATTTTGGCGTGACCATCACCGTTGGTGGCCCCCTGATGTCGGACGACGGTATGAACGCGATTGGCAGCCTGATGGTGCTGGAAGCGCCGGATCGCGCATCGGTCGAAAAGTTCAACCGTGCCGACCCTTTTCACCGCAATGGCGTGTGGGGAAAAGTCGAAATCAGGCGATTTGATCGGAAGGAGTGATCAAAGACCGGCAAATTCCTTGATTGCGGCGACGAACTGTTCTGGCTGCTCGAGCGGCGGACAATGGCCACAGCCGGGAAGCTCAATGTATTTCGCGCCCGCGACCTTCTCGACGATCTGCTTGTTGAGTGCTGGCGGCGTGGCTTGATCGAATTGGCCGCACACCACAAGTGTCGGTACCTTCAGGTGGTGAAGCAGCGGCACCAGGTCGGTTTCCTGCAAAATCCTGCACGCCGCCTGGAATGCTTTTGGGTCGATCGCGAGCAGGACCTTCTTGCGCTCCTCGATTTTCTCCGGGTGTGCGGCAAGATAGGCAGGCGAAAAGACGCGCTTCGCCGCAATCTCGGCGATACTGCCGAGCCCGCCGTCCTCCACCTTCTGCGCCATCACCGCGAAAGCTTCGCGTCCCTCGGGAGGAAAACCAGCCGCGGCATCGCTGAGCACGAGTTTTGATATCCGCTCGGGATGCGCGAGCGCGAAGGCGAGCGCGACTGTGCCACCGAACCCATTGCCGATCAGCACTGAATCCTTGCCGATGCCGAACTCATCAAAACCATCTTCGACAATCGCGAGATAGGCATCCATCAGCGCAAGCATCGCCGGCTGAGATCCGTGGAAGCCCGGCAAATTAAACAGCGTCACGCGACGCCTGGCAGCGAGCGCCGGCAGCACCGGGTCAAAGGCATGACGGTCGGCGAGCAGCGAGTGCAAGACAACCAGATCAGAACCCTTGCCGGTCCGCACCGCGGTCAGCGCGCCGCGGCCGGCGCTGAGTTGCTCCATTTCCATGAGAGAATTTCTCCAACGCCAGACTAATCAGGAATCATTGCGCACGTTGCCGATCTTGTCATCACTTGTCACGGTTGATCCCGCTGAGGTCCGCACGGAGCATCCTCAAGCGAATTGGCCGGGACAAGCCCGGCCACGCAAGCTGAGAATATTTGGTGCGCCCTGACTCAGTTCCCCTCCCGCCACAAGCCGAGCGATTCCTGCGCAGGGCGATCTGAGATCGAGAACAGTACCGACTCGTCATTTGTATTGTGCGAATAGCGCTTCCAGGGCGGCACAACAAATACATCGTTGACGCCCCATTCGTACGGCTTGCCGTCGATGACAGTGGTACCGCGTCCCTCGGCGACCGCGAAAATAGTCGCGTCGGTCGAGCGATAAGACTCGCCCTTGAAGCCCTTCGGGAGCAACGCGAGGTAAGCGCCCATCGTCGGAAGCACCGACCCGCCATTGATCGGATTGGCGTAGCGCACGCGCGCGCCGTGGCGTTTGTCAACGTCGCCGGTATTCTTCAGCCGTTCCAGGATCGGGCGCATCTTGGCGTAAGGATAATTGATGACCGGACTGCGGTTCATCGTCGCCGGCGCGCCGTCCGGCAGTACACCGGACGCATAGCGTTCGAAAGAGTCGCCATCGGCGTGGTTGGTCTTCTGCATCTTCTCGTCGAAATGCGTCGCGAAGGATGCCTCGAAATGATTGACCGTCGGCATATCGAGCACGTCGAGCCACATCACGGGTTGCTTGCCGGGGTTGCCATGATCGTGCGGCGCCCAGTTGGCGGTGATGATGAAGTCACCGTGTTTCATCTGCGTCTTCTCGCCTTCGACGGCGGTGTAGGCGCCCTCACCTTCCAGCACAAAGCGAATCGCGGACGAAACGTGTTGATGCGCGTCGGCGATCTCGCCGGGCAGGATCAACTGGATGCCGGCGAACAGCGAATTCGTGATACGCGCCTTGCCGGGCATGCCGGGATTTTCCAGAACCAGCACGCGGCGCTCCGCCTCTTCCGCGCTGATCACGTCACCGGCCTCGAGCATCAGCCGTTTGACGTCACCGAACTTCCAGACTGTCGGTTGAAGGCTCGTCTTCGGCTCCTTGGTCACCAGGTCCTTCAGGACCTCCCAGAGCGGCGCCATGTTGAACTTTGAAATCTTGTCGTAGTAAGCCTGCCGCGCCACCTGCACATTGTGCTTGGAACCAGGCTGCTCGGTTGCGGTTGCGACCGCCATGGGCGTGCTCCTCGAAACGCGATGGTTGAATTTGCAACCTTATACAGCAGATCGGCGCGGGCAGGAAATACCCGTCCCGCATTGCAGATAGCTAGTTATTGACTGAGCCGCCGTCCACAACGAGTGATTGGCCGGTCACAAAATCGCTATCGCTTGAGGCCAGAAACACAAGCGCCCCGAGCAGGTCTTCCGGATAAGCGTCCCGTTTGAAGGCGCGGCTGTTGCGAACGGGCACACGTTCCTCTTCGACGTGAGTTGCGTTCTCCAGCCCCGTGTCGCTCAGAATGTAGCCTGGCGAGAGCGAATTGACCGCGATGCCGTATTCGCCAAGTTCGCGCGACAATGAACGGGTGAAGGCGAGCATTGCCCCCTTCGACGTCACATATGGCAGCATGCGCGGCACGCCTTTATAGGCTGCGCCCGAGGCAATGTTGATGATCTTGCCGGTGCGCCGCGACATCATATGCGGCGCGACATGGCGGACCATCAGATACGGGCCACGCACATTGATCGCCATGACGCGGTCCCAGGTCTCGGTGTCCCACTCATTAAAATTTCTAGGCTTCAGCGTCGAATAGTAGGCAGCATTGTTGACCAGCACGTCGATCTGACCGAAGCGATCAATGGTCTGGGCCACCAGATTCTTCACCGCCTTCTCTTCGCTCACGTCGAACTTCATGCTCGCGACCGAGTTTGCGCCGTGGCGTCCGGCAATTTCTTCAGCAAGTTCGCGACCGTCGGCGATGTCGGCGATCATCACACGCGCGCCCTCGGCAGCGAGCGCTTGCGAGTAATGCCGGCCGATGCCCTTGGCGCCGCCGGCAACAATCGCAGTTTTTCCAGCAAGCCTTGGCATATCCTGTCGCTCCGCCTCACGAT
Organism: Pseudolabrys sp.; assembly: GCA_036496445.1. GTDB lineage: Bacteria > Pseudomonadota > Alphaproteobacteria > Rhizobiales > Xanthobacteraceae > Pseudolabrys. The sequence continues at coordinate 28,349 of DASXLC010000097.1, forward strand.
CGTCATGCCCGCGCTTGTCGCGGGCATCCACGTCTTGCAAGATCGCCACCATAGAGACGTGGATGGCCGGGACAAGCCCGGCCATGACGGGAGAACGCTTCATGGCACGCAACACCGCCGACAGCCTGGAGATCCGGGCGTTGATCGAGAACTGGGTACTCTGGCGAGATGCCCGCATGTGGGATCGCTTCCGCACCGTCTGGCATAAGGACGGGCAGATGTGGGCAACCTGGTTTCAGGGTTCCTACGAAGAATTCATCCGCGTCAGTCAGGAAGGATACGACCGCGGCGTGCGCATCATGCACATGCTTGGCGGTATGAGCATCGACATCAAAGGCAAGCGTGCAATCGCACAAACCAAGATGACGATCTCTCAGCGCGCCAAGGTCGACGGGGTCTTGTGTGACGTCGTGTGCAGCGGGCGGTTCTACGATTTTCTGGAAAAGCGCAAGGGTCGCTGGGGCATTGTCCTGCGGCGGCTCGCCTATGAAAAAGACCGCATCGATCCCGTCGAACCCGACGCGACGCTGACCCTCGACAAGACTCTGCTGGCGCAGTTTCCCGAAGGCTATCGCCATCTCGGTTATTTGCAGAGCAAGATTGGTTACACGATCAAGGACGAACTCCCCGGTCTCGACGGGCCGCCACTCGATGCGCTTTACGCCAAGGGTGAAGCCTGGCTCAAGGGCCGCAAATTATAGCTATCGCCGGGGGTTGGCTCACACGCCAAGAAGTGCAATTTTCATCGCAGGTGGTCGCACCGAATAGAACCACCCGGGGGGAGTTGCCATGTCGTTTGCCGACAAATTCAATCTGTTCAATGAGTTCAACATCCTGCGCATTGCCTGCGCGGTGTTTTTCATTCCACACATCATCGGCAAGATCACGGTGCCTGCGACGCTCGAGTTCTTCGTCAAGGCCGGCTTCAAGCCGCCCGCAACCTGGATGTATATCGCAGGAACAATCGAAACTTTCCTTTGCATCGGGTTGTTTTTCGGGATCTATCTCCAATATGTGGCATTCATCGCCTTTATCCATCTGTTGGTCGCGGCCGCCGCGACCTACAAGGTCACCAAGAGCTGGATCTGGGTGATCGGTGGCATCGAATATTGCGTATTCTGGGCGATCTGCTGTCTGGTGGTCGCCATGCACGCTTATCATGCCGGAATTTAAGTTCTCCGCACTGAAAGGAAGTCTTCCCAATGGCTAGCGTTCTGTTCTCTCCCATTACCTTGCGTGGTCTGACCCTGCCGAACAGGGTCGTGGTGTCACCGATGTGCCAATACAATTCCAACAATGGCTCGGCCAATGATTGGCACCTGATGCATCTCGGCAATATGTCACTCGGCGCCGCTGGCCTGGTGATGTGCGAGATGACCAACGTCAATCCGCAAGGCCGCATTTCACCGAAATGTGCCGGTATGTGGTCGGACGAGAACGAAGCTGCGCTCAAGCGCGTGCATGATTTTTGCCGTCAGTACGGCGTTGCCAAACTCGGCGTACAGCTTGCCCATGCGGGTCGCAAAGGTCCGACCACGCCACCGGCTGCCGGCGGCAAGCCGATCCTCGAGGGGCCGGATGCCTGGACGCCGGAGGCACCATCAGCGATTCCCTACGACACTGGCTGGCCTGTGCCGCACGCCATGACAAAAGATGACATCAAGCGCTGCATCAGCGAATTCGCCGCGGCTGCCAAGCGTGTCGATCGCATCGGCTATGACGTGATCGAGTTGCATGGTGCTCACGGCTATCTTGCCCATCAGTTTCTGTCGCCGCTCTCAAACCAGCGCATCGACGAATATGGCGGTTCGCCCGAAAACCGTATGCGCTTTGCGATCGAGATGTACGAAGCCGTGCGCGCTGTATGGCCCACACAAAAGCCGATCGGCATGCGCGTTTCCGCCACCGATTGGGTCGATGGCGGCTGGACGCCTGATGAAACGGTGGTCCTTGCCAGGGAGCTCAAGAAGCGCGGCATGGACTACATGGACGTGTCGACCGGCGGGCTCGATCCGAAGCAGAAAATTCCGCTGGCGCCCGGCTATCAGGTACCGTTCGCCGAAAAGGTAAAGAAGGAAAGCGGCATCACCACCATGACGGTTGGCCTGATCGCCGGCTACCAGCAGGCGGAAGAGATCGTCGCGTCAGGCAAAGCGGACCTGGTCTGTCTCGCCCGCGCCGCGATCTGGGATCCGCGCTGGGCCTGGCACGCGGCCGAGGAGCTGGGCGCCGAGACGCCTTATGCGCCCAAGACGATGGCGGGCCATCCCAAGCTGCGGCCGCAGCTGTTTCCGAAGCGGGCGCAGGCCGCGGCGGGCTAGGCTCCCGCTTTCATGCGCTTGATGAATTTCGCGAAAGCGGCGAGCTGCGTCTTGATGGCGTCCTTGGTCGGCTGATCTTTCAGCTCGAGCGTGTCCTTGTCGAACTTTGTCGCGGCACTGCCGACGAAAACCTCCGGCGTGCCGAAGATGAAGGCGTTGAGGAATGTCATCGACATGCGCCAGTGGTACTGCATGCGCGCGCCGCCGAGCGGTCCCTGCGAGCAGGACTGGATGGCCACCGGTTTTTCCTTGAACGGCTGCTCCTTCATGCGCGAGAGCCAGTCGATCGCATTCTTCAGCACACCCGGCATCGACCAGTTGTATTCCGGAGTGACGAACAGAACTCCGTCCGCAGCGCGAATCGCGGCCGCAAGATCTTCTGCCGGCCCCGGAAAACCGGAGGAGTCCTGCACATCGGCGTTGTAGAGCGGCAGCGTTCCGATTGTCGGCGCCGTCACCAGTTTCATGTCCGGTGGGGCAAGAGCGGGCAATGCGCGGGTCAATGCGGCATTGTACGAACCCTTGCGGAGCGAGCCACAGATAACGAGCACATTGAGCTGATCGGCCATAACATTCCTCACGTTGCTTTACAGTCGCGCAGGCTTACTACCACATGCTCCGCCGTGGGCAGCAGCGCGAAATCGTGATGGCAGCAAGATATTTTCGGGCAGGGACCGAAGTTCTATTTTGGTTCGAGGCCGGCTGTTTTGGCCACTTCCTGAAAAGCTTTGATGTCGGACTGAATAACCTTGCGGAACTCCATGGGCGACGACAAGTTTGCAACCGCGCCTATCCCCTCCAGCCGTTTCCTGACGGCATCTTTGGACAGCACGTCCTGCATCGCCTTGTGAAGCTTGTCGACGATTGGTTGTGGCGTGCCCGCTGGAAAGGCCAAGCCATACCAACCGAGATAACCAATGCCCGTTACGCCGCTTTCCGCCAGGGTCGGCACATCGGGAATTGCCGGCCAACGTGTCGGCGTGGCGACCGATATGATCCGCAAATCGCCGGAATCCACTTGCCCGCGAATCGGATGATAAAGTTCAACGGCGAAAGCCGCGTCGCCGCGAAGCAACGCGCTGACCACCTCACCCGTCGTTCGGTACGAAACCGCCTGAGCGTTTATGGAGGCACGCTGGCGCAGATGCTCGGCTATAAGATGCTGAGTTGAACCCAGCCCAACTGTGGAATAGTTCAGCTTGCCGGGCTGCTTGTTGACGTAGTCGATAAGGCTCTTGATGTCGGTCGCGGGCGAATTCTTCGGCACCACGACGACAAAGGCAGAATTGGTGAATATTCCGACCGGCGCGAAATCATTCACCGGGTCATACGGGACCTGCTTGACCATGACCGCCGATACCGAATGGCCCATGCTGATGGCGGCGATGGTGTAACCGTCATTCGGCGCCTTGGCGGCCATGCCGCCGGCAATCGTGCCGCCGGCACCGGGGCGATTTTCGACGATGAATTGCTGGCCCAGGACTTCGGACAGGCCGTCGGCCAGAATGCGCGTGGCGACATCTGTTCCGCCGCCCGCTCCGAACCCGATCAAAACATGGACCGGCTTTGACGGCCAATCCTGCGCGAACGCGGAAGGCGCCGCCGCAGCCAACACCACGGCTATCGCCGCAACGATACAAGTGCGTTTCACGATTGCCCTCCCTTGTCAGGCGCACCTCCCCCACGGGGCGCGTCTGTTATGACCATTTAGGGAACGCGCTCGGTCACCGCCTTGTCAACCGGGACGGCGTTACTTTTCGTCCTCGATTGGATTGCGCAATACGCCCACGCCCTCGATCTCGATCTCGCATGTATTACCGGCTTTCATCCATACCGGCTCGGGCTTGCGTGCGTGACCAACACCGGATGGCGTCCCGGTGAGGATGACGTCGCCGGGCTCAAGTGTCATTCCCTTGGTGAGGTAAACCAGCGTCTCGGCCAGCGGAAACATCATGTTGGCGGTGTTGTCGGACTGCATGGTTTTGCCGTCGAGCCGGCTCATGATCTTCAAGCCTTTGCCACCGGCGGGCAATTCGTCGGCAGTTACCATCCAGGGACCGAAGCCGCCGGTACGATCAAAATTCTTGCCCATGCCCCATTGCGTCGTGTGGCGCTGGAATTCGCGCACCGAACCTTCGTTCGAGCAGGAATATCCGGCGATACAATCGACCGCGTTGGCCATGGTGAGATGCTTGGCGCGTTTGCCCACGATCGCGACCAATTCGGCTTCATAGTCGAGCTGAATCGACTCCTTCGGCCGCACGATCGGCTGCAGGTGCGGCACCATCGAGGTCAGCACGCGAAAAAATATGGATGGAAATTTCGGAACGTTGTCGCGCTGCGGTCCTTCTTTCACATGATCGAGATAATTCAACCCGAGACAGATGATTTTTCCCGGTTGCCCGACGGGAAGCGTGTATTTCAATCCGGCCAGCGGCCGCCGTGCGGAGGCTGGCGCCTTTTTGGCCAAGTCAGCCAAAACCTTGAGGTCGCCGCTGCTCCGGCGCAGAACTTCCCCGAGATCGCTGGGAACATTCTTGTCTACGCCTTGCAAATCGATGACGTCCTCGCCCTCGACCACGCCAAGCCGCACGCCATCATTGGCTTCAAATCCGACAATCTTCATGAGCCTGCCTTACCTGAACATACGCCCGGCCAGGAACGGACGGGCGCCGGAAGGCTTAGCGCAAGCCGGCGAATTCGGGCAAGTCACCCGGCAAACGTGAATGCCTGGATCGAGAAATATTCCCGCGAGTCGGTCCAGGCCCTCACCGGCAACCAGCCGACACCGCGTGCAAGCGCCGCGAGCGACTCGACGCTATACTTGTAGCTATTCTCGGTATGAATGGTTTCGCCAGCACGGAAATCGATGGCCTCTCCTCCCACCTTCACTTTTTGTCGCTTGAGGCTGGCGAGATGCATTTCGACGCGATGGCGCTCGCGGTTGTAAAAGGCGTGATGTTCAAAAGCGTCGAGCCTGAATGTGCCGTCCAGCTCGCGGTTAATTCGCGTCAGCAAATTGAGATTGAACTTTGCCGTGATGCCTTCGGCATCGTTATACGCAGCATTGAGCACATCCGCCGGCTTGATCAGATCGGCACCGACAATAAGTATGGCGCCCGTCCCTAGAATGTTCGCAGCATTTCGCAGAAATCCCGCCGCATCATGCGGCTCGAAATTTCCAATGGTTGATCCAGGGAAAAACCCGACCCGTGCCGACGCAACTTTTGCCTCCAGCGGCAACGTGAATGGCTTGCAAATGTCGGCCGTCACCGGCAGGACCTTGAGCTGAGGAAAATCGGGCCGCAGCTCCGCAGCTTCCTGCTCGATCATTTCACCGCAGATATCGACCGGCACATAGGCTGCGAGTTTCGGCGCCGCCCTCAAAAGGATACGCGCCTTTTTGCTGGAGCCGCTGCCGAATTCCACCAGAGCCGCGCCCTGCGGGATCAATTTGGCGATTTCGGCAGCCTGCTGGCGCAGAATACTCATTTCACAGCGTGTCGGATAATACTCGGGGAGCTCGGTGATGCGTTCGAACAAATGTGACCCTGCAGCGTCGTAAAAATATTTTGCTGGTACGTGCTTGGGTACCGCGCGCAGGCCTTCGAGGACATCGGCCTCAAATTCGGGTACTTCCGTGCTCTGCTGCAAGAATCGTTTACGCGCTACTGCTGCAACCATGATGACGCCTCACACAAACTCGGCCAGACGCAGGCCACTGAATTGCCAACGTGCCGACGGATAGAAGAAATTACGATAGCTCACGCGTTCATGCCCCTGGGGCGTTGCGAGCGAGGAGCCGCGCAGCACCATTTGGCTGACCATGAACTTGCCGTTGTACTCTCCAAGCGCGCCTTCAGCGGCCCGGTAGCCCGGATAGGGTAGATAGGCACTGCGCGTCCATTGCCAAGCGACGCCGAAAGCATCCGCCATCACATTCGCCCGCGCCGCGACCTCCCACTCCACCTCGCTCGGCAGGTGCTTGCCGGCAAAGCGGGCAAAGGCGTCGGCTTCGTAATAGCTGACATGCTGAACGGGGGCGGCCGGATCGACCGGCTTCAAACCACCGAGCGTCATCATGTGCCAGGCGTCACTTTTCTTTCGCCAATGGCCGGGGGCCTGCCAGCCTTCCGTCTGGACCGTGGCCCACCCATCGGAGAGCCAGAGCGACGGAGTTGTGTATCCCGCTGCGCCGATGAATTCGAGCCACTCGCCGTTCGTGATCAAGTGCCGTGCGATCCGCACGCGCGGGATCAGCTCATCATGAGATGGGGTTTCGTTGTCAAAGCAAAAGCCGTCACCCTCGTGGCCGATTGCGTGAATGCCTGCGGGTACCTCTACGTAGCCGCGCGGCCCTTGCGTTGCGCGTGGCGGCTGCCAGTTCGCATCATAAACTGGATCTGTCGGATTCTGCGCAAAAGCATGCAGAATGTCGGTGACCAGCAATTCCTGATGTTGCTGCTCGTGATGGAGTCCGATTTCGACAATCGCGAGTACGCGCTCCGCCTCCACCGCCGGTATCTGCGCGATCAGCCGCTCGACCGCCACGTCAACGTGGGCGCGATAGGCGCTGACATCCTCGCCGTTCGGCCGCGTGATCAAACCACGTTGCGGACGCGCGTGACGCGGACCGGCCGCGACGTAGTAGGAATTGAAGAGAAACGGAAAGCGTTCGTCGAAAATCCTGTAAGCCGGGTCATGAGGCACGAGCAGAAACTGCTCAAAGAACCATGTAACGTGAGCGCGATGCCACTTGGTCGGACTGGCGTCCTCCATCGACTGCACAATCTGATCTTCGGCCGACAAATGCGCCGCGCGCGCTTCCGTTTCAGCGCGCACCCGACGGAATGCCCGGAGCCGGGTATCCCGGATTTCGTCAATGGGACGCTGTGGCGCCCGCGCCGGCTCCCCTCGTGTGGCCGGCGACATTGCAGGGCGCACCATGAAGAGCCTCCGTGAATTCTAGGGCTTCAGCAGTCGATATACGTACAGATACGATTTATGGACGTGATTGTTCCATCGCATGTTGGCTTGGGCAACCTCGAATTTGCCGCCCCAACCGCTGCGTGACCGGCTTGTGATCGCCGGACGCCGGATTTGGTGGCGGGGGACGTCTCATTCAATCCCCCAGCTTTGCATTTCGGATTGTGGCATGATTGGGGCCCAGCGGACACCATAGAATCTCCGCCGCCGTTTCGGTCTGTCATCGCCACGGCATCAGGTTGGGAGCGAACAATTTTGGGGAACTGAAAACAAAAAAGTTGAGCCCTTCACTAAGCCGGTACCTTTCATTCGATCAGTCGTCCAGGCACCTCGCACCAGCCAGCGCAAAGCACCCAAAGCCGAGCTTCGATCATCGATGGCAAGGCAACGGACTGCACCCGGACGCGGGTACATCACCTTGTAAGATTGATTCTCTGAGCGGGAGAAAAAACTTTTCGACGCATCCGGTCTGACTAAAATTGCTCAATCGCTGACCCGACAAAAACATTCAGTTTCGATGGTACTTCAGACAATCAGAACGATTCGGACTGCAGCTCGGCCCAACGCGGCTTTGCGTTGCACTTGCAACCGGCGATGTCTAGACCGCGCAGACATCAAATGGAAGGTTTTCGGAAGCAGTGCAATAGTTGAAAAACACAAATTACATTGCCGGGAAAAGCGCATCCTGACAGAATTCGCGGCAATTATCAGCGCTGTGAGAGGAATGAGCTATGAACGGAAAAATCGGTCATAAGCCTATGCTGACATCTCGCCGAACGTTTCTGAGTCAAGCGATGGGCTCGGGACTTGCCTTGAGCGGCATATCCAACGTACGTCCGGCGCGCGCAGCTGCCGAGAAGGTCACGTTTCAGCTCGATTGGATACCGTACGGGCGCCATGCTCCCTATTACGTCGCACTGGACAAAGGCTTCTACTCGCAGAGAGGACTTGACGTCACCGTTGCGCAAGGGATCGGCTCGGTACCAGGTCTGCGCACATTAGGAACCGGGCAAGTAAATTTCTTGTTCGGAGATATCGGATCGATGATCGCGGTACGTTCTCGAGACGGCGTTCGCGCGAAGGCCCTTGCGTGTATGTATCAGAAAACTCCGAATACAATATTTTTCATCAAGGGGGCCGGGATTTCCAAACCGAAGGATCTTGAAGGACGGAAGCTCGCCTACACTCCGGGCGATAAAATCATGTTCCCAGCCTTCGCTTTGGCCAACGGCATCGATGAATCGAAGATTTCATGGCTCTCGGCCGACCCAAATTCCAAGAACGTGATGCTCCTGACCCGCAACGCTGACAGCATGATGACCTACATCTTCACCAAGCCGGTGTTGCAAAAGGCGGCAAAGCCTGACGAAGTAATCGACGGCTTCATCTATTCAGATTGGGGCGTGGATTTCTATTCGAATGGAATTCTTGCGATGGAGGACTATGTCAATCAGAAGCCGGAGGTCACGCGCAATTTTGTGCAAGCGACCATGGAAGGGGTCGAGTATGCGATGGCCCATGCTGCGGAGTCGGTTTCGATTTTGAAAAAACATCAACCGCAGCTCAACGAAGAAACAGCGCTCAAAGAGATCGCGATCTTGCAGGAACTCATCACCACGAAAACGCCTGGCCAGCGCCTTGGTAGTATGACTCAGGAGAAGATGAAGGAGACCATAGCGCTGACGGTTAAATACCTTGATCTGAAAGACTCAGTTGGCGTGGATCAGGTATTTACCAATGAATTTTTGAAATAGCGTGTCGACTTCAGTAGCCACTCCAACGAGCACGATCGAGAAAGCGCGACGTAGAAAACATCTCCGGCGATGAAAGCAACGCGCTCGGGTTCGCAGCTCTGAAATCTAATGCAGGAACCTTTGTCCTTCATACGGCTGTGTCCAGGGCGCGACGGCCTGAGCCATGTGTTCAGGTAAAGTCGCAATCAGACGCCAAAAATCTGACGCCAATTGCCGGTACTTCAAGGAGTTCAAATGACGCTCGATGTGAGTCAAATCCTGGACAAGATTGACGCGGATGAGCTTGTGAAGGTTACGCTCGATCTTGCGAACATCGATAGTCCTACCGGCAGCGAAGGTCCCGTCGCAGACTATGTGCACGATTGGCTTTCTCGCGAGGGATTCGACGCCCACAAAATGGGGCTCTACCCCGATCGTCCGAATGTCATCGCAACGCTTCCAGGCACCGGCAATGGACGCAGTCTTTGTTTCAACAGCCACATGGATACCACCATCCATAAAGACGAGTGGTGGACGACGCGTCACGCCGCTGATCCCATCTACCACGCAGGATGGCGCGAGGGCGACATCCTTGTCGGGAATGGTGTGTGCAATTGCAAGGGACCGATGGCGACATGGCTACTCGCCGCCAAAGCAATCAAAGACTCCGGTGTGCAGCTCAAGGGCGACCTTATGCTCATGGCGGTGGTCGGCGAAATCGGGATCGAGCCAATCGATGAATTTCAGCCCCCGGCCTATGTCGCAAAAGAAGCCGGCACGAGATACGCGATCACGCATGGTGGCGTCACCGACTATGCGCTCGTGTCCGAAGGCACGGATTTTGGAATCGTTGGTGTCGAAGCCGGAAAGGCATTCTTCAAGATCACGGTATTCGGCAACGATCTCAGCATCTACACGCCCTACATCGAACGTCCGACGTCGATCGAAAAAAATCCTAATGCCATCGTGCGAATATCGAAGTTGATCGAACGGATAGAGGCGTGGGCCTATGAATACGAGCAGAAAAACAAATATGAATGCGCCGGGGGCACTGTCGTACCAAAAATCAACATCGGCGCGATCCGTGGCGGCGTTCCCTATAAAATTACCAGGACAGTTCAACAATGTGCGATCTACCTCGACGTACGCATCACGCCGAAACAAGAACCACTCGACGTACGCGAGCAGCTGCGACAAATCATGCGTGATGCCGCACTCGACGGAGAGGTCGACCTCTATGCCTATCGGCCAGGCTTTGAAGTCGACGAAGCGAAAGGCGCTCCTTTGAGGAGTGCGATTACTCGTGCGCATCGCGCGATCGTCGGGGGCGAGCCGAAGCCGGCCCCAGTCGCGACCTCCAGCATGTGGCGCGATCTCAACTGCTTCAACGAGATGCGCATTCCCTCATACACTTACGGGCCAGGCCTGATTGTTGGAGGGGGTATTTTCAGAATGCCGATCAAGAACATGATCATGGGAACGCAACTCTACGTGCACACCGCAATCGATTTATGCAATCAGGATCGGCCATAGACAGTTTCGCGTTGCTGCCGACCATCTCGATAACGTACGCAGCAAGGCCAGGGAGGCCGCCGAGAGCAGGCCGGCTGAAATCTCCAGTTCCGCAGGCACACCGTTCACCAAATACCCCCTTAGTGAGGGATCGTTGGTAGCGGGGGACCGCTACCGCCTTTCGGTACACTCGGATTTATTGAAATTTCGGTTGGCGGCTGGAAGCGGCACGAATATGCGTATCACGACATGATACGAACTCTTGAATAATGTATCAAGGCATGATACATGGTTCCATGATTAAGGGCTTCAAGGATAAAATGGTCAAGGCGGTTTTTGATGGCGAAAATCCAAAAGGTTTCCCGTCAGATATTCTCAAAGTCGCTCGCCGAAAGCTTCGCTATCTCAACGCTGCGACGCAATTGGAGGATCTTCGAGCCCCGCCCGGCAATCGTCCTGAAGCCTTGAAAGGTGATCGTGCTGGACAACACTCGATCAGGATTAATGACCAATTCAGGGTGTGCTTCAAATGGACGCCCGAAGGTCCGACCGAGGTTGAAATCACCGACTACCACTGACGAATAGGCGGAGACAGACCATGACCAAGAAGTTGCCCCCCATGCACCCCGGCGAAGTTCTCCGCGAGGAGTTTCTTGTTCCTCTCAAGTTGTCGGCCGGCGCGCTCGCCAACAAGATGAGTTTGCCGCGCACGCGCATTGAGCGCATTGCGTCTGAGGATGTCAGTATCACCGCCGACACGGCCCTTCGTCTAGGCAAGGCCCTCGGTACTTCGCCGCAGCTTTGGCTCAATCTGCAAAATGACTACGACTTGCAGATCGCGCAACGCGCGATCGGAAAGGAACTTGAAAAAATCGAACCGGTGACCACACACGAGGCTGCATAACGCGTGGCGCGAACCATTTTTATTTGAATATTTGGCTTGTTAGGCAGCCATCGTAGGTGCGTCCTATCATCAGAAGGGCGGGCCAGCTCTTATTGCGCTTTCCAGATGAAGTCACTTTGGTCTGGATGAGGGTTACGAGTGACAGCGCCTTTTGCCATTGTCATAGGGATCGTAGGAGAGTCTTTATGCAGAGCTTGATCGCGTTTCAATTCAGAAGCCGAGCATGGCGTAATTGAAGGAATGCCGCGCAGTACCTCGATCCCTTTGTCCCCCGAGGAATTTTTGGAATGACCCAAGCCACCGAAAACCACATACTTCTCATTCTTGGGCTGTTTCGCCAGCGTCTCACGAATTGCCCAAGCCCAATGCACGTTCGCTCTCTCGAGACGATCGTCTGGTGACAATCTGCGGCTGTCGGTCTCCTCGTCGATGCCGCACAACTTAATGCCGTTTTTGCGGGTCTCTGCGAGCATATTCACCAGATGGTCAATCCATTTTCCGTCTGCGCCTATATCCCAACCGAGCTCAATAAGATGGGCTTTTAGAGCCTTTGCATCGCCGTCCTTCTGAAACTTTTCGAGAATGGGATCGGTAAAGGGCACTATCTCAACGAAGAGTACACGAACACCCGATGCCTTCAGCGTCGGAAGGAGACCTGAAAAGATATCAACAACTTCTATCGTACCGTGGTGTCTCCAAAAAATATCCCGGCATTTTTTGAAAGAAGCGCAGTCACCAGCGCTTTGTTTCCGCCCTTTATTGTTCCGTCGGGATTCAATGGCAACTTAGGTATCTGCGGCGCGGACGGTGCACGCTGGGAGTTGGGTTGGGCAGGAGGTGGCAATCCGCTGGGCGCAGAACTTCCTTTACCGACCGTTCCTCGCGGCGCAGTCTTCGCCGGTTCGTCGTCGAGCTCAGCAACGACGAGTGACCCTTGTCGGGCGCCAGGTGATGCCTCGACACCCATGTCGTTTTCCTCCAATCAAAGACAGCGGGCGGGCGCGTCTTCCCGCGTCGCCGGCTTTTTAGTCTCGTTTTGGAGGAGTCGTGTGTTGTAGGTGACAGGCTTGGGGAGATTTAGTCGTCCCTTAGTTTCCACAAAAAGGCGCACCGAGAGTCGGGGGTTCGAGTCAGGCGCGCCTCAATTGCAGAAATATTCTTTTTTAAATCAGTTACTTAGTCTGCTTTGGTAGCGGGGGAGGGACTCGAACCCCCGACCTCCGGATTATGATTCCGCTGCTCTAACCAGCTGAGCTACCCCGCCATTCCGATACAACGCGCCGGAACGAGCGCGATATAGGAAGTCGCGGCAAACACTGTCAAGCAAGCGGTTCTGGCGCCGCTCCGGCAGCTCACTTCGGCTGAATAGACTGGTCGCCGCCGGGGCTCCCGGGCGGCGGAATGACAGGCATAGCAGCGCCTCCTGGCGGGGTGGGCTGGTGAATCTCGGGATCGACATGTTCCGGCGGGCAGATCACGCCGCCGGATCGCGCGAGCCGATCGCTTAGATTTCCTGTCGTGTCCTGCTGTGCGTCGACAACGTCACCGCCCTTCCCGATCGTGGTTTGCGTATCGGAATGCCCGCAAGCGCGCGGATCGAGCTGTTCGGTCTTCGGCGCGACTGGCACCTTCGTCGGTGGCGGAGCCTGAGCCATGGTAACGGCCGGCAGCAGAAATACCGAAACCGTCAACTCGAGAATTCGGATTGCGCGCGCCATCGCACGATCCCCTTTAGCCGCGTGTATCTAGAGACGATAACGGCTTGGCCGGGACGAGAGTTCCATCTACGCCGCCGTGTCGGCCAGGCGCTCGAAGCGGATCAGGGAAAAATGGCCAAGCGGAGGCATCGGCCGGTGCTCCAGGAGTCGCACGCCGCCGTGACCTGCGGCCCAATCGGCCAGCCGGCCGAAACGGAATTCGGGCCGCCAACCAAGCCTCCGTGCGATCGGAGCAAAGCAAAGTTCAAACACGCGGCGCGGGCCGTCCTCAGCGCCGATATGGTTGACAAGCACAATCTCACCACCAGGCCGGATCACTCGAACGAATTCGTTGAGTGTGGCTTCGGGCTTTGGCACCGCTGTAATGACGAATTGGGCCACCACGACATCGAAGGACCGGTCGGGCAGCGCCATCCGCTCGGCGTCCATCACGGCCAGAGTCTCGACGTTGCCAAGCCCAAGCTCGGCGACGCGCTCATGCGCTCTGCGCAGCATCGGTTCAGACAGGTCGATGCCGACCAGTTTATTTTTTCGGGTGTAGTCAGGTAGCGAAATGCCGGTGCCGACACCGACCTCAAGAATGCGTCCGCCGGCCGGTCCGCACGCCTCCTCCGCGGCCTCGATCGCGGCCCGCCGGCCGGCGTCGAACACCGCGCCGAATACGAGGTCATAGACCGGCGCCCACCGCGCATAGGCGCGCTCGACACTCGATTTGTCGATGTCCGCCCCCATACGCTCCGCACTTAGCCGCGCATTGCAGATGTTGCTATTCGTTGGTCGTCGGCACGCTGATAATCCGCCGCCCCGACTGCGCTCTTGATGAATCCGCCGCCAAGCACCCGCGACTGCCCCTCTCCTGAATCGTAGAAGACGCAGGCTTGGCCGGGGGATACTCCGTGCTCGCCATCGACCAATTCAACCTCGCAGCCTTTGGCACCGTGTTGCAGCCAGGCGGCTTGCGGTGGTCGGGTCGAGCGTACCTTGACGAATACTTCGCGACGGTCGTCTGCAAGCGCCCCATCGAGCGAGCCCTCGCCAATCCAGTTCACGTCGCGCAGCACGATGCGGCTCATGCGCAACGCTTCGCGCGGACCGACCACTACGCGGTGCCGCTCGGAATCGAGTCGCACGACGTAAAGCGGCTCTCCGGTCGCAATACCGAGGCCGCGGCGCTGACCGACAGTGAAGTGAATAATACCGGCATGCCGGCCGAGCACTTCTCCCTCGAGATCGACGATATCACCGGCTTCCGCCGCACCCGGCTTCAGGCGCTCAATCATGTCGGCGTAGTGCCCGGACGGCACGAAGCAAATGTCCTGACTGTCGTGTTTGTCGGCCACCGGAAGACCAAAGCTGCGGGCAAGCTCGCGGGTCTCCAATTTTGTTCTTTCCCCAAGGGGAAAGCGCAGAATATCGAGTTGCTCGCGGGTCGTGCCAAAAAGGAAGTAGCTCTGGTCGCGCTCGTCTTCGCGTGCGCGATAAAGCGCGCGTCCGCCCCCAGGCAAAGACCGCGACGCAACATAGTGGCCAGTCGCCAGCACCTCGGCGCCAAGCTCACGCGCAGTGATAAGAAGATCGTGGAACTTGATCGACATATTGCAGTCGACGCAGGGTACCGGCGTCTCGCCATGAATATAGCTCTCGGCGAAACGGTCGATCACCGCCTCCTTGAAGCGGTTCTCGTAGTCGAGCACGTAGTGCGGAATGCCGATCCGCTCCGCCACCGCACGCGCGTCATGGATATCCTGGCCCGCACAGCAGGCGCCCTTGCGATGGATCGCTGCACCATGGTCGTAAAGCTGCAGGGTCACGCCAACCACGTCGTAGCCCTCCGCCTTGAGCAAAGCGGCAGTCACCGAGGAATCGACGCCGCCGGACATGGCGACAACGACACGGGTGTCCTGAGGTCGGCGGTCGAGATCGAGACTGTTGAGCATGACGCTTCTTACTACAGGTGGCGACCCAAGGCGCGCAATGCGAGGGCAATACCCGGCAGAAATTGCCGCCGGCTGCCCGGATACGCGGGTCCCTGTCTTCGCGCGCTATTCCACAAGCGACTGAATAAAAACAGGAATTTGACCTTTAGAAGGCTGGCCTGACGATTGCACGTAGCACGCCTGAGATCTCTGGAGGTGCCACTGTGCCGCAAGTTGCGTCCGATCCGAAAATTCACGCCCCTAACCATTCTCTGCCGCGTCTGGCCCGCCCGGCCCAGCAGTCGGACAACGCGCCCTCACCCTTCGAGAGCCTGCTCGATGACAGCGCGCAATCCGCCGACCAAGCCACACCCCCGTCGCCCGAAAACAAGGCCGGGCTTGCCGACAGCACTCAGGCGCCCGCCAGAAACAATGAGTGCAAGCCGCCGGCCACCAACGATGACGCCCCTGCGTCAAAATCCGAACAGGCTGATGACGCCACCCTCAACCTCGGCGATGACGGAAAAGTCGTCTGTGAAGGCAAGGCGGATGTGAATGCCAAGGTGTCCAGTGCCGCCGGCGAAACGATCAAGACAGATGACAACGGTGAAAAGCCCGCGGGCGGGCCGAAAACCGATAGTCCGGCGATCGCGACGCCGCCGACCGACAATATTCAGGCCATCAGTACAGCCGCCGTGGTCGGCCTCGCCCCTGCGCCTGCGCCGCTGGCCGATCAGACGCCGAGGCCTGACCCCGCTGGTACAACGGAACCAGACCAGCTGGCGGAGCTGGTGGCGGCTGTCGGCAATGACGCGTCTAACCTCAAGGGCCTCGATCCTGTTGATCCGAAAGCCGGCACCGGCAAACAAGCCGCTGCTGAAAAAAAGACCGACGTCGAAACACAAGTTGATACCGACGCATCCACCCCCGGAACGACGGGCGATTCACAGCCGACAGCCAAAGTCACGCCGCAGTCGCACGTGGCCAGACCGCAGCTCGCCCCAAGCGACAGCGACAAGGAACACATCAGCCAGGCGCGCGGCGAAGGTGTGAGCGATAGCCACCGCAACGTGGATGCACCACCGACGCTTTCCGGCGATCCCGCTGGCGAGGCCCCAAACGTCTCGGCCAATGCTTCGGCGACTTCGACCATGGTCTCTGAGCCCGCGCGCGCAA
>DASXLC010000098.1:0-1837 GCA_036496445.1 Pseudolabrys sp.
CAACGCTCGCTTGCGTCAGCAGACCCATCAGGCGGCACAATTCAACAAATTGCACGCAGACCTGCTTGATCGCTGGTCCACTGTCCTTGCGGAAGTCGGCAATAGTCTTGTGGTCAGGAATGAGCCGGCCGGTCAGCCACATCACCTCGACATTGCGCCCTGCCTCACGCTCAAGCCGCCGGCTCGACTGAACCCGATTGAGATAGCCGTAGATGTACAGCTTCAGTAGGACCGCAGGATGATAGGAAGGTCGGCCCGTTGCCTCGGGGACCACTCCATCGAACCCCATCCTCGATAAGTCGAGCTTTGAACCGCCCCGGGTTCGTTGGAGGCCATTTGGTTTGAGTCACGCCGCCATGGCAGGTTGTTCCAGCATGGCGTAGTAGCGTTCCTCTGCTTCGGCCGGCGGGATGTTGCCGATGGGCTCCAAGAGCCGCCGGTTGTTGAACCAGTCCACCCATTCCAGCGTCGCGAACTCGACGGCTTCTAATGACCGCCACGGTCCGCGCCGATGGATGATCTCGGCCTTGTAAAGACCGTTGATCGTCTCGGCGAGAGCATTGTCATAACTGTCGCCGACGCTGCCCACTGAAGGCTCGACGCCCGCCTCCACCAACCGCTCGGTGTACTTGATCGAGACGTATTGGCTGCCTCGGTCGCTGTGATGTACGAGCCCGCCGCGATGGGCGGGCCGCCGATCATGGAGGGCCTGCTCCAGCGCATCAAGCACGAAGCTCGCATGTGCAGTCCGTGAGACACGCCAGCCCACGATACGACGGGCATAGGCGTCGATGACGAAGGCGACGTAGACGAAGCCCGCCCAGGTTG
The DNA here is from genome assembly GCA_036496445.1 of Pseudolabrys sp. Lineage (GTDB taxonomy): Bacteria > Pseudomonadota > Alphaproteobacteria > Rhizobiales > Xanthobacteraceae > Pseudolabrys. Next base: position 829 of record DASXLC010000098.1, read on the forward strand.
CGACGTAGGTGAAGTCCGAGACCCAGAGGGCATTCGGCCTTAGCGCATGGAACTGCCGGTTGACGTGATCCAACGGGCAAGGCACCGCCTTATCGCTGATCGTCGTCCGCACGGGCTTGCCGCGGATCGCGCCCTGCAGGCCAAGGCTCGCCATCAGCCGCTCCACGGTGCAGCGGGCAACCGTGAAGCCTTCTCGCCGCAACTGCCGCCAGACCTTCCGCACGCCGTAGACGCCGAAGTTCTCCGCAAAGACCCGTTGAACCTCGATCTTCAATTCGGCGTCCCGCTGCGCACGGGCCGAACGCTTGCTGGCGTCGATCCGCTGGGCGATATGCGCATGGTAGGTCGACGGGGCGATCGGCAACACCTTGCAGATCGGCTCGACCCCATACGCTTCCCGGTGATCATCGATGAACGCGATCATGGCTTCACCCGGCGGTCGAGCTCCGCCTGGGCAAAATATGCTGACGCCTTGCGAAGAATCTCGTTCGCCTGTCGAAGTTCGCGGTTCTCGCGCTCCAAGGCCTTCAGCTTCTCGGCCATATCGGTCGGAACGCCCGCCCGCTTGCCACTGTCGACCTCCGCCTTCTTCACCCAATCCAGAAGAGTCTGCGCCGTGCAGCCGATCTTAGCTGAGACCGAAACGATCGTCGCCCATCGCGACGGATGCTCATGTTCGTGATCCAGCACAAGCCGCACCGCGCGGGAACGCACCTCAGGCGAGAATTTGTTGCTTGTCTGCTTGCTCATGGCTCCACCTTCTCAAGAGTTGGAGCCTCCGGCAAACCCGGAGCGGTTCATTTCGCTTGGCAGGCGATAGAATTGCGATTGGCGCACGCGGCTCGCTCGGCGCGAGCAGTAACGCGGGCGAGGGAGAGATCAGCTCACTCTGGGGAGCAGTCTCGACGGCATTGTCTTGAAGCATGCTCATGTTTGCCCCCTCTGAAGAATGGCCGCCAGCTCTTCACGCGTGCGCCGCGAAGCAGGTAGTCCCGTCGCCATGGGGTGC